>CAIQIV010000712.1 GCA_903871905.1 uncultured Chloroflexota bacterium
CGCTACCCTGCGGGATCATGTGCGCCGCTGCCTGTTGGGAGAGGTCCATCACTGCATCCAGGTTGACGTTGATCAGCTCATCCCACGCCCGGGGCGGATAAGTCGCCGCCGGGTGCAGCTGCTGGATCCCGGCGTTGTTGACCAGGATATCGATCCGTCCAAAATGCTCAACCACCTTTTCCACGAGTTTACGGATGCTTTCCAGCGAGGTGATATCCAGGTGGATAAAGAAGGCCTTTGGGCCAAATTCATCCGCAGTTTTCTGCCCGGCTGCATCATCGATGTCAGCGATGACCACAAAGGCGCCTGCTTCCTGCAGCGCATAAGCCATGGCTTTCCCTATATTCCGCCCCCCTCCGGTAACAATCGCTACTTTATTATCTAGTTCTATCATGGTGTTTATCCTGTAGGATCCTAATCAATATGCGAACAGCCAGTCTTTGGGTTCTGGCGGCTGGATGGAGAAATCCAGCGGTGGTTCGATGCCCAGCAGGTGTTCGGTGAAATAATTCCACATCTTGCGGTAATAGTAGGGATCCTGAAAACAGTCCACGTGGTTACGGTTGGGCATCAGCAGCATATCGAATTCCTTGTTGGCCCTGATAAGCGCATCCGCCAGGCGCATGGCTTGCGCAGGATGCACATTGTTATCCATTTCGCCGTGGATCAGCAGTAATTTGCCGCGGAAAGGCCCGACATAATTCGCTGTGATGAGTTTTTCATAATCTGCCTCGCCTGGCAGTCCATGGAATTTCTCTGTTGCATCGGCCATGTAGAGTCGGGTATCATGCGCTCCTCCACCAGCCACTGCCACTTTGTAAAAATCGGGGTACACACAGATCGCCCGGGCTGCCGCCAACCCGCCACCCGAGTAACCCGTGATCCCCACCCGGTCCAGGTCCATGTAAGGCCTTTCCTGGGCGAGCTGGCGTATCCCCAGCACATGATCTTCCAAGCCGCCTGCGTCCCCCTGGTTGCCGTAACTGACCTCGCGGAAGGCCCTCGAACGGTTCCAGCTTCCCATGCCGTCGATCGTGACCACGAGGAAACCCAGCTCCGCCAGGGCTTGTGGGTTCCAGAAGTCTTCTATAAAGGAAAGATTGGTAGGATAGGATTTGGGTGTCCGCCCGACGATTGGACCCGGGTAAATATCATCAATCACCGGGTATTTCTTCCCCGGATCAAAATCAGATGGGAAGTAGATTGCACCATATATATCCGTACTCCCAGCGCGCGCCTTGACTTTGAAAGGTTGCGGGTATCTCCACCCCAGGGATTGAAGTGCGCTGAAATCTGCCTTTTCCAGCTCTGAGACAAGCTCACCACTGGCTGTCCTCAACACGCTGGCAGGCGGCATATCGATGCGGGAAAAGGTGTCCGTGAAAAACCTTCCATCTGGTGAAAAGTTGATGGAGTGGTCTGCATCTTCTGGAGTGAGGAGCCGGGGTTCACCGCCATCCAGTGAAACCACGTACAGGTGGAGGAAATAAGGATCACGGCCTGCTTCACGCCCCCCTGCTGTGAAGTAAAGCATCCGCTTATCTTCATCGATATGGATGAGCTGGCGGACAACCATCGGACCCCGGGTGAGCTGCCGGATCAGTTGGCCGCTGGCACGGTCATACAGGTACAAATGGGGCCAACCATCAATATGTGAATACCAGACGATTTC
>CAIQIV010000713.1 GCA_903871905.1 uncultured Chloroflexota bacterium
CGGCCTGATTTATTGGATATATGGCTCCAATGCCGCCTGGGTGGGATTAATTTGTATGTTCCTGACATTGGCCCCGCTCATATTGGTTAGCCTGTTTATGTGGGTGATTGGGTGGATTGTGCGTTGGGCAAACCGGTAGTGGGCATGGCGCTTGGAGAAGAAGGCATCCTCGAAGAAGGTGTTCAGCAAATTGACGGCTGGACAGTGCGCCTGCGACAGGCAGAAGCCAGAGGCCAACCGCCAATACTGATGCTTCACGGCTGGACTGGGAATGAAGATTCGATGTGGGTATTTGCCAGCCGTTTCCCGCGATACCGCACGCTGGCTGCCCCCCGCGGCCTCTACCCGGCGCAGCCTGCAGGGTATGGGTGGCAGGATTTTTCCAGGTCACAGGGCATGCCGGTGCGCAGCTTTATCCCATCGGTCACAAAGCTGCTCTCCTGGCTCAACAGCAGCAATTTCCCTGGGGTTGATTGGTCGCGCTTTTCTGTGATTGGTTTCAGCCAGGGCGCGGCATTAGGGTACTGCCTGGCCTTGCTTCACCCGGACCGGGTTGTATCCCTGGTGGGCCTGGCCGGGTTTGTCCCAGATGATGCCGGCCTCTATCTCCAGGGACAGCCTTTGTCTGGCATCCAGGCATTTGTAGCCCATGGCCGGAAGGATGAGTTGGTCTCAGTTGAAAAAGCGCGTTCATCGGTAGAATTTCTGGAGAAGGCTGGCGCACAAGTTTCTTACTGTGAAGATGATGTTGGCCATAAGCTCAGCGTGAATTGTTTTAAGGGGTTAGAGGCCTTCCTTAAGTGAGTTGGAATCACGAACCGGCGTTTTCAATACGCCGGTTCGTGTTAAGCCAATCACCTGAAAGCTAGAATTCAGTCTCGGTGGTGCGTAAGCGCAAGATCATGTGGACGATGTCGTGCAGTTCGCCGTCAGGCATCATGAAGTAGTCATCAAAAGTGGCCTTGATTTCAAAACCAGCTTTTTGAAATGCTTTGATATCATTGACCAGCTCTCGCACAACCTGGACCTCCAGCAGGTACAAGCTGCGCCGTTTGGCCTGGTCGATCAGTGCACCGAGCAGCTTCTTACCCAGCCCGCGGTTGCGGAAGTCCTTGGTGAGAAAGATGCGAACCTCTGCACGATGTCTGGATGGTCCCTCGTTGAGATGCAGTGTGGCGATACCTACGATGCGGTCGCCTACTGCAGCAATCAACGGAAAGATCTTATCATAATCAACATCCATAGCCCAGGAGGCGACTAATTCTGGGTCATTGATATTGTGGCGCATATAGCGCCTCTCCTCCATTGCTACAGGCAAGAACAGGTTCAATAAAGACTGTCGGTCATCAGGAACAAGCGGGCGCAGGAGAATGCGCGCCCCATCCCGGAGGATCACAACCTGGCGAAAAAAGAGATCTTCTTTAGTGACCATAACTGCCTCCTGGTGAACGAGGTTTGGCGCCTGGATAGTGGATATTGAGTGCCCCCGAGTTATTGTGCCCAGGCAGCCGCGAGCTGGACGCGAGTTGCTGCAAGGCGTTCAATCACGGCTTTTGCTACCTGGTGCATCATTTTATATGCCAGGTTGGTGTCTTGGGTGAAAAGCGCACGCAATGATTGCCCATCGATCTCAATATACTTACAATTCGCTGATGCTCTAACCGAGCTGGAATAGACAAATGGCTCGATCAGGGCAGATACGCCAAAGATTTCGCCTGGACCAATTTCACCTACAAAATATTCTTTATTCAACTCAGGGCGGTACTCATCCCTGACGGTGAAAAACAGCTCCAGCCCGCCCTCTTCCAAAAGATAAAGATAATCAGCAGTTCCGCACTCCTCTAGGATAACCTTCCCCTTTTCTGCTTCCTTATTCTCAGCAATCATCGAGATAGCCTTGATTTGCCCATCGGTGAGAGTGCTAAAAATTGGATATCGACGTAAGCGCTCAGGTGAAACCATGGTCTTTCTCCTATTTTCTATATTCGTAGTCTTCAGAAATTGGCATCCAGGATCTGGATAACCTTGGTAAAAGCAGTTGGAACGGCTGCGTTAACTTCGGGTGACATGCTTTCAGTAAAATCGTACACCATTTCTGCTTCAATTGCAACAATGGTGATTTGATCTGGCAGCCGGGCCCCAAGCGTTCGTCCCATCTGGATAGCATTCTGCAGGGTGGTGTCGTGGGCAGAACACAGATGTCCTGCAGCCCGGTTCGGGAGCTCCTCAATAGGGAAGCAAGTCACGGTTCCCACAGGAGCCGTGCCGGTCTGGATAGCATCGATCAAGATCGCCCGCTCATACCCGATCAGGTATTCCATCAGGCTGAGGCCACCGACAGCCAGATTGAGGATAACGGGGATTGGTGTATCCGTTCCCTGAAATTTATGTAACATATATGCCTCTACCTGTAGGGCGACCTGCCAGCCCACGCCATCGTCTCCAAGGATTGGGTTCCCCATCCCAATGATGATCCACTTCCCATTCAGGGATGAAGCATCCAAATCCAGGTTAAAACGGGGCGGGGAGAATTGCTCCTCGCCCCGTTCCAGACTGCTGGGGTGGTTGTTAGCAGTTTTGTCGCAGGACGTCAACGATCTGTCCTTCTGCATCCCGGATTACCACTTCCAGTGGCATTTTGCCAGGAAGCGTGTGTGTGGCGCATGACATGCACGGGTCATAGAGGCGGAAAGCCATCTCAACCTGGTTCAGCAGGCCTTCGGTGACTATCGTGCCCTTCTTGATCAGGTTCTGGGCAGCTTTCTTGACCGACATGCTCATCGGGGCATTGTTGTTGGTTGTTCCAACCACCAGGTTCACCCTGGTGGTGATGCCACGCTCGTCTGTCCAATAGTGATGGGTCAGGGTGCCGCGCGGGGCTTCCACAATACCAACACCCTCGGTAGGTTTCTCAGTGGGGATGTTATGGACGTGCGGGCTGGTGATCTCAGGATCGGTTGCCAACTCCACCATGTGTTCCGCGGCATACAGCAGCTCGATCAGGCGCGCCCAATGGGTTGCCAGCCGCTGGTGGACCACCTTGGTTGTCCCGGTGGAGGAATAGCGCTCTCCTTCCAACTGCATCAGCGTGGAATAGAAGGACTCGTACTCTTCCTGGGCGCGTGGGGTAGCCATACCATCGGATGCATTCAGGCGTGAAAGCGGGGTGGCGCAGTAAACCCCAGAGTCTTTGCCGTCCACGAAGCCTTTCCAGCCGACCTTCTTCAGGTAGGGGAATTTGAGGTACGTCCAGGGTTCAACACGCTCGGCGATCCAATCTGTGTACTCGGTCGCTGCATACTTGCCAATACGCTCTCCGTCCGGAGCGACCACGCTGACCTTGCCATCGTAGAAGTTGACCTTGTTGTTCTCGTCAACCGTGCCGATGTAGTATGTGCGGTGGGTGTAGGTGTCGCCCAGGATCAGATCAAGATAGGCCTTGTTGCTGAGCACAATTTCCCCGAACACTTTCAGCGAGAACTGGGCGAACTCGATCGCCCAATGGCCCATCTGTTCAATTTCCTGGCGCTGCTCCTCGGTGATACCCTTGGTCAGCCCACCCGGGATGGAAGTGCAGGGGTGAATTTTGCGGCCACCGATGATTTCGATCACCCGATGTCCATATTTTCGCGCCTGAATGACTTTACCACCGATCTCCAGGCCCACCTTGTGGATCACACCCAGGATATTGCGCTCAGCGACCGGGGCATCGGGTCCCATGATGAAGTCTGGCCCACCCAGGGCGTAGAAATGGGTGGTGTGGTCGGTGAAGTAGAAGGCGCTGTACAGCAGCTCACGCAGCATTTTTGCTGTGCGCGGCGGATCGACATGATAGACCATGTCAACCGCTTTCGCCCCAGCCATATGGTGCGCTTCCGGGCACACGCCGCAGATGCGGTTGGTCAGGAGAGGCACCTCTTCAACCGGCCGACCGACGCAGAACCGTTCAAAGCCGCGCAGCTCAGGGATCTGGAAGAACGTATTGGCGACATTGCCTTCGGGGTCCAGGAAGATTTCTATCTTTCCGTGACCCTCCAGGCGGGTGATGGGGTCAATGGTAATTCGTTCCATGTTCAATCTCCTATTTGGGCTGCAACGCTGCCCGGCTCCCACGCATCAGCGAGCCAGCCAGGTTAAACCGATAAAATGAACCAACAGGATCAGGGATACCATCCAGGATGCGGTCGATCTCTTCGGGGTCATTGCTGTCGATGACCGAGGCAATCGCGGTCATCAAGCGGGCGCCGTAATCGCTGACGCCTTCAGCGGGGCCATAGCAGCCGATGCAGGGAGCGCTGGCTTTGGGGCAGGGGGCGTTGCATCCGTTGCGTGTCGCCGGACCGTTACACAGGATCCCCTGTTCGAGCAAACACAGGGTCGGATCGACCTGGATATGCTGCAGGCGCTTGAACTCCTTGATGTTCTTCACATTCCTCGTCCGTGGGCACTCGTCACAGACGGTGGTATTCCCGGCGCCGAGCACAGTACCCTTGGGGGGCAGTTCTGCTTCGCCGTGGAGCACTTTCACAACAGTATCGATCACTGCAGCAACCTGATGCGATTCAGGCGGGCATCCGGGAATGTAGTAATCCACCGGAACAACCTGATCCAGGGTGCGCACCACGTTGTAAAAGACCG
>CAIQIV010000714.1 GCA_903871905.1 uncultured Chloroflexota bacterium
GGGTCCGGGGTCTCCTGGAGCCAGGGGTTGTTCGCCCCACGGCCGTCCCCCAGCACAGGATGAGGAAAGACCACCAGGCGCAGCCTGTACTCCGCCTCGTCCCCAGAGGTTTTGGCTTCCCCCAGGTCGAGCAGGGTATCCAGCTTGAAAACCGGAGCCGGGGCTGGCAGACCCTGCTTCGCCCACCAGCCGCCCTTCTGTTGAAAAGTTGTCATGAAAGGCGCCGGGCCTACCTCTTTGTAGGGGCTGCCGGGCTGGTCATTGAGCACCCAGATCGAGGCCTGGATAAAGCTCACCTCGTCCTGGAAATTCACGGCCTGGGCGGGCCCGCCGCCCATCGCCCGCGCTGCAGCCAGCAGCACGTCGGCCGTAGAACGGGTGTTGTGCAGGGGGATCACCACCGGCTGGAAGCCGGAAAGGGTGGCCCGGGGGGTACCGGCAGACGCCTGCTGGTATCCCCAGGATTCCAGCGGCGTGTGATCAGGGAGGACAAAGTTCGACTGGACAGCAGTCTCATCCATGAAGGAAGCAAAAGAAATGACCAGGGGCACCTTTTGCAGCGCCTGGGCGAAGCCCAGTTTTTCTGGCAGCTCAAAGACCGGGTTGACACCGTGCACCAGCAGCGCCTTGATCTGGCCGGCATTCATCTTATCCACCAGGGCTTTCAGCTCGGCCAGGGCAGCCGGCCGTCCGCCAATCTGGGGATACACCGGTACCGGAGGGGCAAAATAGACCCCCGACTGGGCCGGGTCCTGGGTCAGGTTGAGGGCCAGGATGGTCTCGGCGCAGGCCAGGCCGTTGGTCTGCCCCACCACCGCCCCACCGGGGATGGCCAGCCGGCGGCCGGTAGTGCCGGCAAACAGCGAGGCCAGCCGCCTGAGATCTCCCTGGGAGACGCCCGAAGCCTGGGCCGCCTGGTCTACCTTGACATCGTTCAGCCAGGAGGGAATAGGGGCACCCTGCTGCTCCAGGACGAGGCGCAGCAGCGCCTGGGCCACCAGGCCCTCGGTGCCGGGCCGCAGCGGGATCCACTCATCGGCGCCGGCGGCGGTCAGCGACATGCGCGGCTCAAACTGCACCAGGTAGCCGCGTTTGCCCGCCGCGCTGCTGCGGTTGTGGCCAAAAGCCCGGCTGTAGGCCACGGGCGAAAGCCAGGTCTCCGAGAAATTGGCGCCAAAGGAGAACACAATATCTGCATTTCCAATATCAAAGAACGGCACCTGAGGGACCCCATACAGGTGCTGGGCTGCATCGCGCAGGGTCACCTGGCCGTCAAATTCAGCCAGGGCGCCGCAGCGCAGCACCTGGGCGCCGCCCAGGGCATCGCCCACCAGCGTCACCAGGTCATGCAGGTGGTCGGGGGACATGCCCATCAGGAAGGCAAGCTCGGAGGGTTTAGTGTTCTGCAAAGCCTCCTTCACCACCGTCACCGCGTCATCCCAGGTGATCTGCTCCATGGCGCTCATGCCGCGGGATTTCTTTCCCGGCCCGGACAGGCGGTCGGGGTTATACAGGCCCTGCAGGGCAGCCTGGGCACGGTGGCAGGTATTGCCGGCGTTGACGGGGTGGTCAGGGTTACCTTCAACTTTATGCGCCCGGCCTTCCATGGTGCGCACAAGGATGCCGCAGCCCGCCGGGCATTCGCCGCAGGTGGTGGCAAAAAAGGTACTCTTACCGAACATGGTATATTCGGGCATATCGCTGTACGGCTGGCGCTTGACATAGCGCGAGGTCGGCCCACACCCGGTGAGCGCCGCGGCCGCTGCGCTGCCTGCCCCAATGACTTTTAGAAAATTGCGACGTGATAAAGATTCGCTCATCGTTTTTTTCCTTTCACCTGAGCCAGCCGCTCCAGCGCCCACTGGGCCGTGGAGCAGCCGCCTCACTGCCGGTGCTACTTATGGCAGGTGGAGCAGTCGGTCAGCTTCACCACCTTGTCAGGCGCCAGTTTGCGGTGGCAGTCCAGGCACCAGCCCATGTTTTGTCCACGTTGGGGCTCCGCAACCGTCATCGCTCCGACATTCCCATGGCAATTTTCACAATTTAATTTAGCCGCCATGTGAGGCTGGTGGCTGAAGTAAACAAAATCTGGCATGATCGCCACCGGCACCCACTCGATTTTTTCATTCTGCGAGGCGTAATCCAACCAGGATTGCAGGGCGGGTTTATCGCTGGGCATGTTCAAGTGGCAGCCCTGGCATTTTTCCTTGGTGGGCAGTCCAGCCGAAACATTGACCGTAGCGCCGGAATGGCAGAACAAACACTGCATCCCTGCATCGATGTGCGCGGCATGGCTGTAAGGGAAAGGCTGCGCCGGCGCAGCCTGGGTGACCACCAGGCCTACCACGGCGCCGGCCGCCAGGACCAGCACAATCACGGCAGCAATGATCAGGGGAACTCGGGGGACTTTAGATGGAAGTTTTAGTTGAGGCATCATTCTCTCCTTGGTAAGATACGGTACCTTCGGCCAACCAGGGACCTGTTCTTGCTCCTATTTCTGTTGCAAGGCCGTGACCAGGTCTGCCGCCTGCAGCAGGATCCTTTCCTCACGGTGATAAATAAACAGCTTGTTATCCACCAGGCTGATACACACCAGGCGCGCCCGGTTCAGGATCGATAGATAGGGGGTAAGCTGCTCTGACTGGCAGTCGCCCTGCTCAAAGAGGACCACGTCTGGATCAGCCTCTTTGATCTCCTCCAGGGGCGGCAGCTCCTGGCTGTCCCCTACCAGGACAAAGGTCTCCTGGTTGAGGATAGCCTTGACCGTGTCGCGCAGCAGCGGGTGCTGCCAGATTAAATAGATGCGTAAAGCAGACAGGTTTCCCACAAATATGAGAATACCCTTAGAAAAGAATGTTGGCTATCGTTGGGATGGTGATTAGAGAGTCGTTAAAACTATGATTTATTCGCGCTGCGTCATATGACTTGAAAGAGAGATGTCATAAAAACATTCACCCCAAACAAGCCATCAGGAGCTGAGGGTGATCAATCCATGCCGCAGGGCATATTTCACCAGGTCGGAGCGAGACTTCAGGTGCAGTTTCTCGAGGATGCGCGTGCGGTGGGTCTGTACGGTGCTCTGGCTAATTACCAGGTCAGCCGCGATCTGGGCATTGGTCTGGCCCTGGGCAATGCGCAGCAGCACCTCCTGCTCGCGCGGGCTGAGCAGCTGGTCGGGGGGTGCTTCATCTACAGGAGGAGTGCGCCAACCAGCGAGAAAGGCCTCGACCAGCAGAGACTGCATGCGCGGGGACAAATAGACCTCCCCCTGGGCCACCACCCGCAGGCCATCGATCAGTTCAGCAGAGGAAGCCCCCTTCAGGATGAAGCCCCTGACGCCGGACAGCAGCGCCTGCAGCAGAACATCCCGGTCATCATACATGGAAAGGAGGACGGCCTTGACCTTCGGGGCCTGGGCATGAATCTCCTTGAATGCCGCCAGGCCATCCATTTCCGGCATGCGCACATCCAGGATGACAATATCCGGCAGGCACTCCAGGGACAGGCGCACCGCTGCGGTGCCGTCCGCCGCCTCGGCCACCACGCGGAAATCCGGCTGGGCGTCCAGCAGCAGGCGCACCCCCTCGCGCACCAGGGTATGGTCATCGGCTACGAGCACCTTGACCGGGCTGTTTCCCTGCTCAGATCGTTCCACCACCGCCATCGCCAGATTTGAACTCCGGGAAAAGTATAACACACGGTGCACCTTACAAGATTGTAAAGCGAAAATTCAGAACTGCACATCCACCCGGAAGAGATATGTGCTACAATCTAATTACAAATCATATTGCTGATATCACTAAATACGCAACGCATATTATATGCACTACCCTGGAGACGTTATGAAACATCGTGCTTTGATCTACTTTTTGCTGGCCAACCTGCCCCTCCTGTTAGCGGCCACCTTCTTTGCCCTGGCGCAAGGACAACCCGCCATGGCCAGATCGCTTGATGACAAAGCCCAAAGCATGAACGGTGGCAGAACATACCCGACTCCAACTAAAACCCCGGCCCCAACCGCTACACCCGAACCCCGAACCTATCCGGAGCCAACCCCGTATCCCATGGCCAATTTGATTTCCCCGGCGGCACAGCCAATCACGGAAATTGAGATTCCGGTTGCCCCCGGGATGCCTGCCCAGATCCAGGTCCCCATCCCGTCCATGCCCGGGGTGATCATGACCATCAACCTTCCAGCCGGGGTGGTGGAGCAGGATGCCCGGCTGGAGGTGATCAACCCCGAGGTGTCCCTGTACACCCAGCCGCGCAGTTCATTCTTCGAAATCTTTGGCCAGGCGGTGGATATCAACCTGTATGACACCAGCGGTCACCGTCTTACACTGATGAAGCCCATCACCCTGATCATCTCCTATCCTGAGGAGTACGAGGCGCAGATTCTGGAAGACATGCGGTTCTGGCGCATGTACTGGACACATGACGGGGTGCATTGGGATAAGCTGGAGACGGTGATTGACACACAGTTGAATACGCTGACCGCCAGCGTCGACCACCTGACGATCTTTGCGCCGGTCAAGCTGGGTTTCAGCACGCGCATCCCGCTGGTGGGACGGCGCAGATAACGCCACCGGTCTCCCTGTCAAATAAATATTCCGGCCGCCTGTAGGCGACAGGCGGCCGGAGCCGTTACTCTCGGAGGCTGCGAGAGGAAGCCGAAATTATCCGCCAGGGTCCATGGCGGTGAAAAGGCCGACCTGGTTCCCCGACAGGTCTCGGAAGATGGCAAACCAGCCCATGCCGGGGATTTCGGTCTTGGTCCTCAAAACCTTTCCGCCGGCGCGCTGGATCTGCTCCAGGGTGGCCTCAATATCATCCGTCAGGATGTAAACCATCACCGTGCCAGCCGGATTCTCAGGGGAGATGGGACTGAACCCGCCGCCCACCCCTTCGCCCGTCTCAAAAGTGGCATAGCTCATTTCCGGCATTTGCATCACCGACCAACCAAAAATATCCCGATAAAATTCAGCCGCGGCAACACTGTTATGCGACGATAACTCTACGTGAACAATTGGATGTGGCATTGTTACCTCCTGTAAAGATGAATTGATTGAATATCTCTATTATAGAATAAATGTTCTGGTTTGTCAATACTTTCTGAGACGCACCTTTCTACAAGGGCAGATTGTGACCCCGATCAGCCTGGAGATGTTCTCCGAGTCTCCAGCAGCCGCCGGGTGAGCATGCTGCCCAAAATAGCGCAGCCGTCGCTGGGCAGGTAGTGGTTGGCTGCGGCATCAAACAGCACCTGGCAGGAGGCCGGGAAGTCCTCATCCCCCTGCCAGTAGACCACCGCCAGATCCAGGCGCGGCAGCGCGCGGAAGACAAAAGAGCTGTCCCCCAGCCCGGCAGGGACACCGCCGAGGCGCCGGGCTGCGGCTTCAAAGCGTCCCTGATCCGCTCCAAAGAACCTGGCCAGCTCAGACCCGGTGTAGCCCTGGAAGGCCTGGTTGTAGAAACGGCCGTCCTGCAGGTCGGCAAACGAGACCCAGCGTCCCGCGGCGGGGCTGCCATCAGCAAGATAAAAGTAATACAGGCACAGGGCCTGGAACATCTGCGGCAGCTCCTGGCCGCTGCGCTGGTCACAGGCTACCAGCATGGGGAAAGACAGCACCACCGGCGTGCCCTGTTCTGCGCCCCACAGGGAAAAGTAGAGCGCGCCGCGCCCAGGGCCGCTGGGCTCAAAGACAGCCCCGGCCTGCGCCGCCAGGTCCTGGGGCTGCCGCAGGACCAGGGCCTGGCGCAGCTCATTTACCCGGCGGGAAAACTTGGCTATTTGTGCATCAGTCTGTGGATGGTTCATGGTCGCTCCCTTGATCACGGGCAATCGGAGATCAGGTGTTTCTCCAGGATTATACCCGGCGCAGAGGAGGACGGGTATAGGAAGAGACAGGTATGGTAAAATCACTTGCAGCCAGACAGCGATGGCTGCACGACAAAAAAGCCGGAAACCTCAAGGAATAAATGCCTGACACCGAATTAAGCTCCCTGGCGCCCCCAAGCCGCTTCAATTTCGCCTGGATTGGCGGGGTATTCTTCCGCCCCAGGCGGACCTTTGCGCAGATCAGCGCCCAGCACGGGAGCGCCTGGCTGGCGGCAATGGCCATCCTGACCCTCTCTGCCCTGCTCCAGGTGCTGGCCGCCGGCTCGGTGAAGCACAGCCAGCAGAGCCAGGGCAGCCCGGCCAGCCTGCCCCCGGATTTCCAATATTACACCGAGGAACAGAAAGCCCAGTATACGCAGATGGCGGAGGCCACCTCCGGCCCGATGTTTGTCTACATCTTTCCCTCGGTCGGGGCGGTGATTGGCCTGTGGGCCGGTTGGGCGGTGGTGTCGTTCATCTTGTACCTGGTGATGACCCTGCTGGGGGGCCAGGGCGACCCGATCTCGGCCTTTAACCTGACCGCCTGGGCCTCGCTGCCCTTTGCCCTGCGCGACCTGGTCCGGGCGGGTTACCTGCTGACCACCGGGCAGCCGATCGCCGCCGCCGGGCTCTCCGGGTTTATAGCCGGCGGCGACAGCTCCTGGCTGCAGTACCTGGCAGCGCTGCTATCCCTGGTGGACCTGTACTTCCTGTGGTCCATGGCGCTGCTGGTGATCGGCATGCGCGCCCGCACCGGCATGGGATTGGCCCGGGCCGCCGGCGGCGTTGTGCTGACCATGCTGGGGGTCATCCTGCTCCAGGCGCTGCTCAGTTTCCTGGCCGCTCGCCTGGGGGGGCTGACGATCACCCAACCTTTCTTCTAGTCATCCAATCATGGCGGAGACCGAAAATCACGCTCCAGCACCGGCCTTCATCAGGGTCCAGGGCCTGCAGAAGGCTTTCCGCATGGGCAGCATCCTGGTAACCGCACTGGCCGGCATCGACCTGGAAATCCAGGCGCGCACCTTCACCGTGGTCATGGGGCCATCGGGGTCCGGGAAGAGCACCCTGCTCTACCTGCTGGGCGGGCTGGACCGTCCGAGCGGCGGGCGGATCGAGATCAGCGGGCAGGTCCTGGACAATATGGACGAGAATGCGCTGGCGGTCTTCCGGCGCAAGACGGTCGGCTTTATCTTCCAATCCTTCAACCTGGTGCAGAGCATGACGGCGCTGGAAAACGTGGAGTTTCCCATGCGCTTTGCCGGCATTCCCGGCCGCCTGCGCCGGTCCCGGGCGATGGAGCTGCTGGAGCAGGTCGGGCTGAAGGAGCGCATCCACCACCGCCCAACAGAGATGTCCGGCGGGCAGCAGCAGCGGGTGGCGGTGGCGCGCGCCCTGGTCAACGACCCGCAGCTTATCCTGGCTGACGAGCCGACCGGGAACCTGGACACCAGCAGCGGCGCCAGCATCATGCAGACCCTGTCCGAGCTGCATCGCAGCGGGCGCACCGTGCTGGTGGTGACGCATGACCCGCGCATGCAGCATTTTGCCACTCACACCCTTCACCTTTTAGATGGTAAGATTACCAATCATGACACCTTCCAGGAGACAGCGCCCCTGCTGGTAGAAAGCTGAGATGCAGAAAAACCACCCCCCACACACCCTGAGACGCACGCTCAGCCTGTCCGGCGCGGCGCTGATCCTGCTGTTCACCACGCTGGCCTCGCTTGCCCCGAACGCCGCGGCTGCGCCGCGGCGGCAAACCGCCCCCGTGGTATACGGCGTCAATCCCAGCGTGGTTTACTCCGATGACGAAACCCAGATCGGGATTTCAGGCGACAATTTCACCTACGGCCTGCGGGTTCAGCTCGGCGGGGGGACGCTGCTGAACGCAATTTATGAAAGCAAAACCTTTATCACCGCCTACGTCCCAGCCGGCATGGAGCCGGGAAGCTACCGCATCACAGTGTACAACAGCGACGGTACCTACGGCTTCCTGGACAATGCCCTGAGCGTGCTGGGGGCGCGCGACGCCACCCCGGTGCCCTCCAACCGCCCGCTGGTGGTGATCGACGCCTACTCGCTGGGAGCGGACCAGGTGACCGCCAACCAGGAGGTGTTCCTGGTGGCCCGCCTGCGCAACGCCGGGCAGGAAATGGCGCTGAACATCGTGGTCACCTTCGAGGGCGAGGACTTTGTGCCGCTGGAGACCGGTGGGGTGCGCACCCTGACCGAGCTGGACCCAGGGGAAGTGCACAAGATCGCCCAACCCTTCCGCTCCACCTGGGAGGTGCTCAAGAAGTCCAACGCCACGCTGAAGATGCTGGTGCGCTACACCGACCGGCAGGGGTTCACCTATACCGAGACTTTTAATCTCAACTCGCAGGTTTCCTACGGCAGCGGCACCTACCAGACTCCCACGCCCACCCCCACGCCCACCACCCCTCCCAAGCCGCGGCCGCAGCTGGTGATCACCAGCTATTCCACGGATGTCTCCATGCTGCAGCCCGGGCAGAGGTTTTTCCTGAGCCTGGAGTTCATGAACGTGGGCAACGCCGACGCCCACCAGGCGTCGATGATCGTCGGCGGCGGGAGCGGATCCAATCCCAACCCCCCTCAGCCCCAAACCACCCCTGAGGCGTCGAGCGCGGGGAGCGGGTCCAGCGGGGGGATCTCTGCCGGAAGCGGGGATTTCCAGGCCTTTGCCCCGCTGGCCTCTTCAAACGTGATGTACCTGGGCGACCTGCCCATGGGGCAGAGCTACCGCACGCGGGCGGAGCTGATCGTCAACTCCACCACCAACCCCGGGGCTTACCCCTTCAAAATCTCGTTCACCTACAACGGCGGCGACATCACCACTTACAATGATGACCAGGTGGTCACCCTGCTGGTTTACCAGCCCCCCATGGTCAAGGTGGGCTTTTACCGTGACCCCGGCACCCTGTTCACCGGCCAGTCCAGCCCCCTGCCGATCCAGGTGGTCAACCTGGGGCGCAAGTCCACCATCCTGGGCGAGATGGACGTCAGCGCCCCCAACGCCGACCTGAGCAACAACACCACCCTGGTGGGCACGCTGGACGTGGGCGGCTATTTCACCCTGGACGCCAATGCCGTGCCCATGGAGGCCGGCACCCTGACGCTCACCGTGTCCATCGATTACACCGATGATTTCAACAAGCAGCAGACGCTGACCCAAACGCTGGCGGTGGAGGTCCAGGAGATGGCGATCGAAACCCCGCCGCCAGGCTCCACCCCGGGAGGGGGAGAGTACCCGCCGGCCAGCAGCGAGGCTGAAACCCTGTGGCAGAAGGTGCTGCGCATGCTGCGCGGGTTGGTTGGCCTGGACAGCGCCACGCCCACCCCACCTCCCGCCGAGGGACAGCCCATCCAGGGCATGCCGGGGGTGGAAGCCAACCCCGGGCCATAAGCGCATGAAACCCTGGGACCTGCTGCTGCTGATCATCGAAAACCTGGGGCGGCGCAAGACGCGCGTGGCGCTCACCGCGGTTGGCGTGGTGATCGGTACGGCGGCGGTGGTGGTGCTGGTCTCGCTGGCCATCGGCCTGCAGAAAAACGCTACGGAGCGCCTGGTGGGCATCGCCGAGCTGACCCAGATCCAGGTGATGCCCAATTACGGCGAGGGCGGCATGGGTGGTCCGGTGATGATGGGCGGGCCGCCGCCCAGCGGAAATACCAAGCCCAGCCA
>CAIQIV010000715.1 GCA_903871905.1 uncultured Chloroflexota bacterium
AGCGTCGCCCTCAACGAAAAAACCGATGCCTACGAAGCCGATTTCTCCAACCTGGGCATCACCGATGTCCTGATCGACGCCGATACCGTCAAGCGCCACCCCAAGCTGCTGGTCGGCGGCGTCTGGTGCATCGCCGACCTGGCCTACCAGTACTCCGACGACCGCCACGTGGTCCCCTGGATCATGGAAAGCCTCAAGCCCATCCAGCTCTCCCACTTCGACCTGGACGCCTACCTCCAGGCCCGCCGCCAGTTCAGCCTGCAGGAATGGATCGATCTGCTGATCCAGAGCATGGGCTTCAACCCCGAAATGTTCGGCGAGCGCACCAAGCTCCTGCAGCTCATGCGCCTGGTGCCCTACTGCGAGCGCAACTACAACCTGATCGAGCTGGGCCCAAAGGGCACCGGCAAATCCCACATCTACTCCGACTTCTCCCCCCACGGCATCCTGATCTCCGGCGGCGAAGTCAGCGTTCCCAAGCTTTTCGTCAATAATTCCACCGGCCGCATCGGGCTGGTCGGCTACTGGGATGTGGTCGCCTTCGACGAGTTCGCCGGCAAGACCAAGCGCGTCGATAACGCCCTGGTGGACATCATGAAGAACTACATGGCCAACAAGTCCTTCTCGCGCGGCGTCGAAACCCTCGGCGCCGAAGCCTCGATGGTCTTCGTCGGCAACACCAGCCACACCCTGGCCCACATGCTGATGCACACCGATCTCTTCGACGACCTGCCTGCCAGGTACTACGACTCCGCCTTCCTCGACCGCCTGCACTTCTACATCCCCGGCTGGGAGGTCGAAATCATCCGCGGCGAAATGTTCTCGGATGGCTACGGCTTCGTCGTCGATTACCTGGCCGAAATCCTCAAGACCCTGCGCAACTACGACTTCTCGCAGAAGTACGCCCAGCGCTTCGAGCTGCTCTCCGACATCTCCACCCGCGACCGTGACGGCGTCAACAAAACCTTCTCCGGCCTGATGAAAATCCTCTTCCCTTCTGGCGAAGCCGCCCCGGACGAAATGGAGCTGATCCTGAAATTTGCCCTGGAAGGCCGCAAGCGCGTCAAAGACCAGCTCCTGCGCATCGACCCCACCTATGCCCGCGTCAGCTTCGGCTACCGCTCGCTGGACAGCGCCGGCGCCGTCCAGTTGGTCCGCACCCTCGAAGAAAAGCTCCACCCCCAGCATTACTACAAAACCGCCGCCCAGGATGCCCAGCCATCCGCAGCAGCCTCCCCCGCCGCATCAGCCGCCACCCCGCGAGCGTCCGCCCCCCCGGCCCCGGCCGCCGCTGGCCTCCCCTCGCCAGACCAGCCGCCCCTTCCCGCCCCCGCCTCCGCCGGCCTTCCCTCGCCGGACCAGCCGCCCCTTCCCGCCCCCGGCGCATCCGCCGCCGTCACTCCCGCCGCCCCGGTCCAGCCGCCCGCCGCCTCACTCTCAGTGGGCCACTTCACCTACGAAGAAAACCAGCGCGGCGTCACCTTCGACCGCCTCTTCGGCCCCTACCTCGCTGGCGCCAGCCAGGTCACCCTCACCGATGCCTACATCCGCCTGTTTTACCAGGTCCGCAACCTGATGGAATTCATCGAAACCATCATCCGCCGCAAACCCGAAGCCGACGAAATCCACGTCCACCTGGTCACCGTCCAGGACGAGTACGACCCCGTCCAGCAGCTCGAGCAACTGCAGCAGGTCCAATCCAGTTGCGCCCCGGCCGGCGTCCGCTTCACCTGGGAATTCGCCGATAAAAGCGCCGCCCACGCCCGCCACATCGTCACCGACACCGGCTGGAAAATCCTGCTCGACCGTGGCCTCGACATCTACCAGCGCTATGAAATGAAAGACGCCTTCGCCCTGGCCAACCGCCTGCCGGAATACCGCCTCTGCAAAGCCTTCGAAGTGACCTATTTGCGAATTGAGCCATCAGAATCATCCTCCCGCCTGCCAGAGGCTTAGCGCTTGCTCCCCTCTCCCCCCGGGAGAGGGGTCGGGGGTGAGGGCTTTTCACGTATCCTTTACAGCGCCAGAACATTTGTTCTGTTATACTTATTCTGGAGCCATCGTATGCCATCACCCACTCACCCCACCCCGACATTCGAATCGATTCGTTTTTTTACATTGTTTTTTTTACTCATAAATCGCCTGCACCGGCTACCCAGGACCGCCCCATGAAACTCACCACCCTGCTCTCCATGCTGCGCAGCGGCCAGCTCAACCAGGCCTTTGCCCTGCAAAAGACCATCCTTGAATTCTCCC
>CAIQIV010000716.1 GCA_903871905.1 uncultured Chloroflexota bacterium
CTGGTGAACCGACGGGGATGAAAGCACTGCATGTGATTTTTGTGGTCCAGTCTGCACCGTCCGCGGTCGGGCACGGGTCGAATCACCGCGCTTACCAGGTTGCGCATGACCTGGGGCAGATCGTGGGACCGGAACGGGTGATGATTTTTGACTACAACACGGAAACCCGCCTGGTGGCGCAGGCCTCCGTTGCCCGCACGGCGGCGCGGCGGCTGGCAGACCGGTCGCCGGGTCCACTGGCGGCCTGGCTGCACCGCCAGCGACAATCCCAGCGGGAGTGGGGGATGCGGCTGCGGGGATGGGCGCAGGAGCAGCAGCGGCTGTTGGCTTTGCTGGCCGGCGGGCCGGGGCAAGACTCCCTGCCGGGCGCCAACCGCTCACTGGCGCGCCATGATGACCCCCAGGTGCTGCAGCGTTACCTTGCCCGGTTGCAGGACCTGCCTCGTCCGGCCGTATGCGTGGTGCGGCATTCCAACTTTGCCCGCCTGGCGACCGCCAACCGCCGCCTGGGCATCCCCACCCTGGCCTGCCCGGCAAACCTGGAGGCGCTGGATGTTGGGGCAGGGGAGATCGACAGCCAGGCGCGGCAGAGATACCTGGCAGCGCTCAACCTGGCGGATGAGCTGCGACTGTTGGCGGCCTGTGACGAGCGGCTGTTTATCTCCCGCGTGGAGGCGGGCCTGGTGAGTGGCCTGGGGATGAGCGCGGGTTATTATCCCTACCGGCCGGTGGGCGCCATCCGCCAGGGTTGCGAGAAAGTTTGCCAGGCGCGCCAGCACACCCCCCCAGAGCCAGGCCTGTTGGTCATGTTTGGCAGCGCCGACCATCCCACCACGCGCCAGTCCTTCCACTGGCTGCTGTCCGAGGCCCGGCGCCAGGGGCTGCCGGCAGGCGCTCGCCTGGTGGTGTGCGGGCGGGGGAGTGACAGCCTGCTGCCCCCTGGTGACATCCCGGCTGGGGTCGAGCTGCGCGGCTGGGTTGAGCAGGAGGAAATGGAGCAGTTGTTGGTGCGTGCCCAGGGTGCGCTGCTTCCCCAGCGCACCGGTTTCGGCGGGCTGACCCGCCTGGCTGAATTATCCTGCGCTGGCGTCCCTGCCCTGGTATCCGCCCACGCCCAGCAGGCAGTTTGCCCGCCGCCGCCGGGTGTCACCCCCATACCAGACCGCTGGGATGCCTGGAGTAAGGCAGTGGAAAGCATGCTGCAGGCTCCTGTTCCTCCAGGCTGGGAAGATTACCAGGCCTGGGAGGCCATCCAGGAGAACCCTCTACCAGGGGTCCTGGCGAATATTGCCCCGGACGGCTGACCTCTCTTCCCTTCCCAGCCGCCCGGTAGATCATGATACAATCTAATCCATTTCTCCTGTGAAGGAAATATGCAGTTGAGGCATCCAGCAAAGTATCGCTTTATCGTCTTTGGCCAGGGACGCACAGGAAGCACCCTGTTGGTCAACCTGCTCAACTCCCACCCGGATATTCTGTGCGAAGGCGAGCTGATGAATCCCTATTTTTGGAACCGCATCTCCCGGCGCACCCTGCTCCCGCTGTTCCAGCGTTACCCGCTGCCCTATTTCAATTTCAAGGCATACACCAGTCCCGGGGACGCCTACGGTTTCAAGCTGTTTGCCGACCACTGCCGGCATATCCAGGCGGTGGTTGCACGTATGCACCAGGAAGGCTGGCGGGTGATCCTGGTCCGGCGCCAGGATACCCTGGCGCAGGCGCTTTCCTCGGCGGCTGCCCTGACCACCCATCACTGGCACCGCAGTGAGGACAACCCGGCGAGCTCCATTGCAATGATCCTCCCGCCTGACCTGGTACTGAAAAGGCTCACGCATTATGCTGATGGGAAAAAGCTCATCGGCCTGGCCCTGGCAGGTATCCCCTACCTGGAGATTACCTACGAGACCGACCTTCAAGATCCTGCCGCCTGGAAGTACACTTCTGCCCGCCTGCTGCAGTACCTGAACCTGCCGATAAAGACATTGAGCGCCCCAATGCGCAAGACATATGACCAGGCGTACCCGGATATCATTCGCAATTATTCCGAGATCCTGGATGCGATCCGCGGCAGCGGCTTTTCATCCATCCTGTCGGAAACAGTCTAAAGAGCGTTTACGAGCATATTTTTTGGAAAAGAAGACTCGCTTCATTATCTTTGGCCAGGCTCGCTCAGGGAGCACCCTGCTGGTGGACCTGCTAAACTCCCATCCAGATATCCACTGCGACAGCGAGATCTTCAACAAGACATTCTGGCGTGGTTGGGAAAGGCGATACCTCCTGCCGGTTGTGCGACGCTGGCCTGCTCCATATCTGAATTTCAAGGCAGCCCGGTGCCGTCTGCCTGCTTATGGTTTTAAATTGATTTTAAAACATATCAAAGATCCCAGGCATGTTCTACCTCAAATGTCCGCCAGCGGTTGGCGCATCCTGTCAATTCAGCGCCAGGATGTGTTTACCCAGGCGATCTCCATAACTGTGGCACAAAAAACTCATCATTGGCACCGGGGAGAAGGGCAAGAGGTGAATGAAATGGAGCTCATCGTTCCTCCAGAAAATGTTTTGCATCAAATTAGAATGACCCTTGCCAGGAACAAAGCTATCCAGGATATCATGGCTCAAGTGCCTCACCTGGGTATTGTATATGAAACCGATTTGCAGAATGCCGGATTTTGGCGCCATACCTCATCGCGCCTGCTGGATTACCTGGGTCTCCCCCCGGCGCGGTTGACATCCCGTTGGGTCAGGACCTATCGGCGCCCCTATTCTGAGCTGGTGAAAAATTACGAAGAAATCCTTGCCGCCGTGCGAGCCAGCCCATATGCGTATGTGCTGGAGAACATTTCTTCTCCGCTTCCAAAGGCTGCTGTTGAGGAGCGACAGTTATCCTGATGCCTGCCGGAATTCGCTTTATTATCTTTGGCCAGGCTCGCTCAGGGAGCACCCTGCTGGTGGACCTGTTGAACACGCACCCGGATATTCACTGCGATGGGGAAATTTTGCATGACCCGTGGAAGGGATGGCAGAGGCGCCATATCATGCCGCACTTGCGGCGCCACCCCGTCCCATTTTTTATTCTCAAGGCAGCACTATGCCGCCATCCGGCATACGGCTTGAAATTATTTTTCGACCACTGCAGCGACCCTGGCCGGGTGCTGCCGGATCTGGTGCGCCGTGGATGGCTGATCCTGTATGTCCAGCGGCGGGACCTTTTTGCCCAGGTGATCTCCTATGCGATGGCCCGGTCAACCCACTACTGGCATCGCAAATCCGGACAGCAGCACCCCTCAACGACCATCTCCATCCCAGCCGGGAAGGTGCTCAATAACCTGACTATTTTTGCAGCCCATGAAGAGCAGGCCAGGAATATCCTTGCCCGGATACCCCACCTGGAAATTACCTATGAGGACGACCTGCAGGACAGCGCATCCTGGGGACAGACCTCCGGACGCCTGCTGGACTACCTGCATTTGCCCCATGCGCCGCTGCGCTCGCCGCGGGTCACCACCTGGGATCGCCCTTATGCCGAGCTGATCGCCAATTATGAACAAATCGTCGCTGCGGTGCGCTCCAGCCCGCATGCCTGGGTATTGGACGGGCAGTGGGGCGCTGAATCCCAGGCGTGACCAATGGTCGTTGAACGCACCCTGACTGTCTTCAGCCCCAGCGGCCTGTGCAACCGTCTGAAAGTGCTGGCTTCTGGCCTGGCGTTGGCGGAGACCAGCGGGCGGCGCTTCAAAATGCTGTGGCCGCTTACTCCAGCCTGCGCGGCTCCGTTTGCCGCCTTGTTCTGCAATGACCTGGAGGTGAGCACAGTAACCAGGGATGAAATCCAGGGCTTGCCTCTCATCCCAGGTTGGCTTGGCATACCCCCAGACATCCTGATCCAGGATGAGCCCGACCTGGTCATCGGGCTTTCCAGCCAGCTTGTGCGCCCCGATCTCTACCCTGCCCACGCCGCCCTGCAGGAATGCTGCCTGGAGAAATTTATCCAGCTCCAGCCTGTGCCGGGGATCCAGGCGCAGGTTGAGGCTTTTCAGCAGCAGAATTTTAAAACATCTATGATCGGCGTGCACCTGCGCCGCGGGGATTTCGTCCGCTTCCGGCCGGACGTATCCGGCAACCTGGAGCAGGCACTGCAAGCCGTGGACAAATTCCTTGAACGCCTGCCAGACGCGGGGATCCTGCTGTGCAGTGACGAAAACCCGCAGGCCCCTGGGGCGGAAGTGCACCGCCGCTTTGCCACGCGCTATGGCAGTCGCCTGGCGCCCCGCCAGCCCAGCTCACTGGATCGCGCCTCCGTGGAGGGCATCCAGCAGGCGCTGGTGGATCTGTGGCTGCTGCGCGCCACGGATGCCTTTGTTGGCACAGCCGGCAGCACTTTTTCAGATACGGCGGCCTGGGGACGCGATGTCCCCTGTATGCTCACCGCCGCCCCCATTCCTGGATACGGACGGCTGGAACGGCTGGCGCGCCTCACCGGCGTCTATGCTCTGCTGCGCCTCCTGGGGCGCAGGCAGATTGGTCAGGAGATCCCCTTTCCGGCTTTGCTGCGCTATTTCCGCCGCAGCTTGAAGCGCAGCCTGGGGAAAAGCCCTGGCAGCCAGGGCGCCAGGAGATAAATGCCGTCCGAGCGTACCCTGACCGTCTACTGCACCTACGGGCTGAGCAACCGTCTAAAGGTGCTGGTTTCCGGGCTGGCGCTGGCGGAAGCCAGCGGGCGGCGTTTCCGTATGCTGTGGGCGCCCACGCAAGACTGCGCTGCACCGTTTCGCTCCTTGTTTTCCAATGACCTGGGGGTGATTGAGGCCACCAAGCGGGAGGTCAAGGAGCTCCCTTTCATTGGCGGCTGGTTTGACCGGCTGCCCGACCTGCTGGATCAACCAGATTCAGATCTGGTGATCGGGCATCCAAGCTGGCTGCTGCGCCCTGATCTATATCCCGCCCAGGCCGCCCTGCAGCCTCGCTGCCTGGAATTTTTCAACCAGCTTCAGCCCGTGCCCGAGATCCAGTCGCAGGTGGAGGCCTTCCTTAACGAGTATGTCCAGCAACCATTGATCGGGGTCCATTTGCGGCGCGGTGATTTTCTTCATTACCGTCCAGATGTATCTGGCAACCTGGAGGAAGCGCTTGCCGCGGTGAATGAGTTTCTGGAACGCTTCCCTGGAGCAAGAATCTTGCTGTGCAGCGACGAAGATCCTGCTGCCCCAGGTGCGGTCGTGCATGCGCGTTTTGCAAAGCGCTACAACCATCTCCTGGTTCAGCACCAGCTTGAATCCTTGGACCGTGGTTCCGTGGAGGGCATCCAGCAGGCGCTGGTGGACCTGTGGCTGCTGCGCACAACCCATGCCTTTGTCGGTACAACCGGAAGCTCCTTTTCTGAGCTGGTCGTCTGGGGCCGCGCTATTCCTTGGGTCTTTTGTGCCGCCCCTATTTCCAGTTATGCCCGAGTAGAGCGGCTGGCGCGCCTCACTGGCCTGTACACCCTGCTGTACAGCCTGGCGCGGTTCAAAGGCTGGCAGGACGTGCCCTTTCCGGCACTGCTGCTCCATTACCGGGCGGCGCTGCTGCGCCGGCTGCCGCGCTCCTGGCAAACAAAGAATTCTCCCACGCCGGTGAATGACAGACAGGGACAGTGAGCACTGAACGTACTTTGACCGTCTTTTGCCCGTATGGCCTGTGCAACCGACTTGAGGCGCTGGTCTCAGGGTTGGCGTTGGCAGAAGCCAGCGGGCGTCGCTTCCGCATGTGGTGGCCTATCACCTCAGTTTGCGCCGCGCCCTTTGATACCTTATTTTCAAATGACTTGGGGGTGGAAAATGTGAGCAGGGAGACTGTGATGCCATTTCACATCACCCATCCCCTGTTTGAACGTATGCCGGACCTGCTAAAACAGGACCAGGCTGACCTGGTTATCGGGCATCCAACCTGGCTGCTGCGCCCGAAACAGTACGCGGGACATGCCGAGCTGTTCAACCGCAGCCTGGCGATTTTCAACCAGCTCCAACCCATTCCGGTCATCCAGGCAGAGGTGGACGCTTTCCGAGACGAGCATTTCCGGCCGACCATGATTGGGGTCCACATGCGCCGGGGCGACTTTGTCCAAGCTCGTCCAGATATCAGCGGTAATCTGGACGCGGCACTGGCAGCGGTGGACAGCCTGCTGGAGCGCCTTCCGCAGGCGGGGATCCTGTTGTGCAGCAATGAAAATCCGGCTGTGACGGGGGCAAAGGTCTACGCTTGCTTTGTACAGCGGTATGGCAGCCGACTGGCGCAGCGCCGCCCTACATCTCTGGAGCGCAGCCAGGTGGAGGGCGTCCAGCAGGCGCTGGTGGACCTGTGGCTGCTGCGCTCCACGGATGCCTTCGTTGGCACCCCCGGCAGCACCTTTTCTGAGCTGGCAGGCTGGGGGCACGCCTTCTCTCCGGTTTTTGTCGGCGCTCCCATCCATGGCTACAATCGCATGGAACGGTTGGCGCGCATCACCGGAGTATACACGGCATTACAAATTTTTGGACGTCAGCGGTATGGACAGGATATCCCCATACCGGTCTTGCTCAAACATTTCAAGCGCGGCATGATCC
>CAIQIV010000717.1 GCA_903871905.1 uncultured Chloroflexota bacterium
ACCTGGCGCGCCAGGAGAACCAGAACCTGGTGCTGTGTGCGCTAAAGGAGAAGGTGCTCTCGCCCAGTGTCCTGCCCAAGACGCCCCAGATAATCAATGCGCTGTTGGATGATGTCCTGACTGATCTTAGCCTGGAGCAAATCGGGCAGTTGATGTGCCTGCTCCCTCAGCTCAAGCGCGAGAATATCATCCTCTCCAGCCTGCCAAAGGATATCTTCACCCAGGCGCAAAAATACAGCCCAGAGATGCGCGCCAACACCTTTGTCCTGGACGCGGACAACAGGGTGATCCGCGACTACATCAACCGGTTCATCAGCGGCGAGTGGCCGGACCAGCCGAAAGAGCCGTCCTGCCCATGAGCCTGCCTCCATTGGACGTGCCGGGATTGCTGCGCCAGTGGGGGCTGCGAGCGGATAAACGCCTGAGCCAGAATTTCCTGGTGGATGAGGTGGCGCTGGAGCGCGTGGTGGATGCCGCCGGTATTCTTCCCTCCGACGTGGTCCTGGAGATTGGAGCAGGGCTGGGCAGCCTGACGCGCCATCTGGCGCTGGCCGCCAGCCGGGTGGCGGCGGTAGAGGTGGATGAGAAGCTCATCCCGCCGCTGCGCCAGGTGTTGGCTCCATTTCCGAATGTGACCCTGGTGCAGGGAGATATTCTCAGCCTTGACCCGGCGCGACTTGCCCTGGGGGAGACTGGCGAGGACAGTTACCAGGTGGTGGCAAACATTCCCTATTCCATAACATCCATCTTGATCCGCCACCTGCTGGAAACCGGGATCCCGCCGGACAGGCTGGTGCTCACTGTGCAGCGTGAGGTTGCTGAGCGCATTTGCGCCGCTCCGGGAGAGATGAGCCTGCTGGCTCTGAGCGTTCAGGTGTACGGCGCAGCGGAGCTGGCGGCGCATATTCCTGCCGGAGCGTTTTACCCGGCGCCGCGCGTGGACTCAGCAGTGGTGCGGGTGGAGCGTTATGCCCGGCCGCGCATACCTCCCGGTGACCTGGATGCCTTTTTCCGCCTGGCAAAGGCCGGCTTCAGCCAGAAGCGCAAGACACTGCGCAACTCGATCTCTGCCGGGATGGGCTGGTCAACCGGTGCTACTGAGATAGTTTTGCGATCTGCGCAGGTGGATGCGCAGCGCCGGGCTGAAACCTTGTCAATTGAAGAATGGGGCAGCCTGGTACAGGCCGCACGGGCTGCACCAGGCGGGAGCTTAGCCCCAGGCCAGAAATAGCACGCCAGCCAGGGCGCGCAGCCCGGCTGCAATCAAGAGGGCGGTGCGCAGGTCGGTGGAATTGGCCAGCCAGGGCGCCAGCAGGGAGCCAGTAAAGATCCCCAGGTTGAACACCAGGTTATGCAGGGTCATATACGCGGGGCGTTCCTCGTCCGGGGTGTGCTCCATCAGCCGGTTGAGCAGGCTGGCTCCTACGATGGCCCACATGATCCCCCCCATCACTGACGCTAACAGGTATAATTTCTCGTCCCACGATACTCCCAACAGCAGCGGATAGATGCTGAAACCGATGGCAGACCAGGCCAGCAGTTGTTTGTGGCTGAATTTGCGGCTCAGCCTGCCCAGCTGCATGGAGGTCAGGAACATGACCAGGTAAAACAGGCTGGAGGCCAGGCTGATGGTCCCGTCTGACAGTTCCAAATCGTGCACAGCAAACAGTGGAAAGAGGGGCAGGGGAATATATTGGAAAGTGTAGAACACCAGGCATGACAACAAAAACAAGCCGAAGGAACTGCGCAGTAAGTCTGGGCGCAGCAGCGGTTTTTTCGCCCGCGGCTCTGTATTGGACTTGGCCGGAGATGGAGAGTTTGCCTGGGAGGAAGGCAGGCGCAGGCGGCTGACATGGTAGGTGCTCATTGCTGCGCCCAGGGCCCCGATGGCAAATACCACCTGGTAGTTGAAGGGAAATTCTACTCTATCCAGGATCTGCCCGGCTAGCAGGGTGGTGATGGTCATGGTGATTGCCAGGATGGCGTTGCGTCTTCCGGTGACCTCCCCGCGCTGGTCTGGCGGGACAACCACCGAATACAGGGCGTTAAAACCGATGGCCAGGGGGGTGGAGGGGAAGGACATGGCCAGGGTGATCGCCAGCAAGGCCCACACCTGCCAGCCGGCCGGCAGCAGCCACGGCAGGGGGATCAGCGCCAGGTAACCCAGTCGGTGTAGTGCAGCGGACCACACCGATACCCCGATCAGGTTGCGTCCCTCGATCCAGCGGCCAAAATGAAGCGAGAAGGCCAGGTTGACCAGGGCAGGTAGGGCGGTGATCAGGCTGACCTGCAGGCTGGTCGCGCCCACACGTGCAGCAAAGATGGCCAGGAAGGCCAGTGTGCTGCCGTTCAGTACCCCGAACCATAAGATATCCTGGTAGAGGTGCTTGAAATTGGCGCGATCCAACGCAGTCAGGGAGGCGTTATGCATGGAAGCCAGGGGTCAGTGATGCAGGTCGCGGTAGCGCAGCAGCATCTGCCAGACGCTCACCGCTGCTTCGGCCTGGATGCGGAAGGACATCTTGGAGCGTCCCTGGTGACGATCGGCAAAATAGAAGGGCGTCTCCTGCAAACGGTAGCCCAGGCGGGACGCCAGGTAAATCATTTCAACCTGGAAGGCGTAACCATTGGATCGTATGCGATCCAGCGGCATCCCCAGTAGGGCCTGGCGGCGCCAGATGCGCAGTCCCCCGGTGGCATCTTTGACCTGCAGTCCCAGGAGCGTGCGAGCATACAGGTTGCCGAATCCGGAGAGCCCCTTGCGCCACAGGGGCCACTGGCAGTCCACTGACCCGCCTGGGATGTAGCGCGAACCCAGGGCGACATCACAGCTTTCCAGGGAGTGCATCAGGTCAACCAGCATTTTGGGGGGGTGAGAGAAGTCGGCATCCATTTGCCCGACTGCCTGTGCGCCTTCCTTTAGCACCCGGTCGAAACCCTGCAGGTAAGCACTGCCCAGTCCGCACTTTCCCGGCCGGTGCAGCACGCCAAGCTGCCCGGCGCTGGCGGCAGCCAGTTCATCCGCAGTCTGGCCGGTGCCATCCGGGCTGTTATCGTCCACGACCAGAATTTTTAACCCTTGCAGGGGCAGCGAGAATAAAGCGGAGACCAGCTTTTGCAGGTTCTCCGCTTCATTATAGGTAGGGATAACGACAGTGAGCTGCACAGTAGAGCAGTGCCCCGCCTCAGGTCTGCCGGCGATACAGTTCCTCTTTGATGTGTGCTACATCCAGGCCGGCCCCCTCTGCAGCTGGCAGCCATCCCACCCGGATACCCAGCTTGGTCTCCGCTGGGATGGTCCGTTCACGATCTTTAAGAGGATAGAAGAAGTCTAGGGAATGCTGCAGGCGGGTCCGGAGGCGCTGGCTGATAGCCGGCGCCGATTTTGTGCTGGTAATCACCAGGAAATCGGTGGGGTCAAGCTGTCCCAGGAAGTCATCTGGATTCCCCAGGCTTTGCATAGCGTTACGCAGCATAACCGTAATTGCCCGCTGCACATCGTCCGAGGCAACAAAGCCGTAGGACTCGCGAAATGCATCCAGGTTGAACAGCGAGACCAGGACTAGTGCCCAGTCTTTTCCTGGCTGGCATTCCTGCAGGCGCTCATCCACCAGTGCCGCCTCTGGCAGCCCGGTCACCGGGTTGGTCAGGCTGCCTTGAGTCGAGCGCCGGATGGCATTACGTACTCTGAGCAGCAGCTCGTGGATATCGAAGGGCTTGGTGACGTAATCATCGGCGCCGCTTTCAAATCCCTTCAAACGGTTTGCGCGCTCCCTTTTTTCAGTCAGGAAGATGATCGGGATTGATTCAGTGGATCGCCTTGACCGCAGCTGGCGGGCAACCTCGTACCCGTCGATGTCCGGCAGCCCGATATCCAGGATAGCCAGGTCGGGCGTTTTGACCTGGCTTTCTTTCAGCCCATCCTGACCGCGATGAACAAGGATTACCTCGTAGTTATTAATACTGAAATAGGCGGAGAGCATATCCGCCAGTTCGATGTGATCTTCAACAATCAGTAAAGTATGCCGGTCTTCGCTCACGGGTTCCCAATTTCAGGTGCTGATGGGGGTTTTTTGGATGATGATCTCGCACACCGGGGCGCCCATGGCGGTACATTGGGTCTCGTACACCTTGAATTCCAGGCCGCCAGAAACCCACTTCAAGCCTTCCTGGAGCAGGCCAACTGCAATGTAACACACCGGACGGTCTGCGTTGCTGCGTCCCCAGCATACCGGGCAGCGGTGGATAGTGTAGACAAAGTCTGTTTCCCGTTCGCTCACCGTGCTGTGCTGGTCGCTGATCTGGCTGAAGATCTTGGCCATGGCAGGGATGCCAATGCGCATTTTGGCGTTGAGGGGCAGGACTTTAAACGCCAGGTCGCCTGCGCCTGCCAGCGCCCCAAAGTTGCGCAAGGCATCGGCAAAGGTGGCGCGCCCTGCGCGCTGTGCCAGCCCTCGTCCGCCGCGCGGCCCATACATTTCCTCCAACGCCAGGTTGATCGATGAAAAGTCGGAAAAATTAAACTCTTTCGCCAGGTTGTCAGGTGGCAGGTTTTCGATCAGGTGGGGTAAATGAGCGAGGTTGAGAATCGCATTCAGCCCATTCTTGCCCATGATCTCACCCAGGGCAAGCATTGTGATGCGGGCAAATTTGTTGGGGTAAAAAAATTCACTTTTTGGAATAGGGTCCATGGTTCCAGTCCAGGTGTTTTGATCAGGTTGGGAAGGAATTTATCTCGTCCGGGTTAGATCAGGCGGGAAAGAGCCTCGGCTGCCCGGCGCATGTCCAGGAAGATCAGACCAAGCTTGGCCTGCTCGCGAGCCAGGGCCGTCAGCACAGCTTCTTCACCGACAGACATCAGGATCACATATCCCTTTTGCCCCTTGATGTAAACCTGTTCCAGCGAACCGCGCCCCAGCTCGTTCGCAATCCTCTCGCCCAGCGAGAGCATGGCTGCAGACATGGCGGAGACGCGATCCTCTTCTACACCCTGCGGCAGCGCAGAGGCAATGATCAATCCATCCACACTGACGACTGCTGACGCCTCAATATCAGGCGAAGATGCCTGCAGGTCGCGCAATCGATCCACCATAAGCTGGGCGCGTGATTTGGTCAAGTGTCATCTCTCCTTTCCAGATACTGGTTCCTCAACTGTAGCATATCGGTATCAAATCGTCAAGCAAGCCGCTTTGCACGCTAGTGGTTTTCTTGATCCAGGCGTTCAAGTTTCATGCCAATCTCTCGCCATTGGATCTTCGAAATGCCGAGTTTTTGGCGTATTTTATTGGTATCCTGGGCAGAACGCCAGTCGGTCAGGGCGCAGGTCCAGCGGCACATATCAAAAGAGATATGTTTTTCCAACCCGGCTTCGACACCCAGGTCTTCCAGCAGGTATTCCAGGCGCCTCTGTGACCAGGGGAAGACACGATCAGCAATATTGTACTGTACACGATATTCGCCAAATGCCTGCACCCATTCTCCAGGCAGCGAGATTTTTCGCTCCTTGAAGCGGTGCTGCGGGCTGGGGTAGCGCACATACAGATAGGGTCCATCGGCGCTCTCCAACTCAATGTGATGGGTAGTCAGGTTGAGGCACTCGCCTTTTTTCAAGCCCGTGGCCAGTAGCAGGGAAAATAGTGTATATAGGCGGGCGTCCGGCTTGCTCTTCTGGCGGTGGGCCAGGGCAACGTTCAGCGCTTTTTCAACCTCGGTAAGGGTCAACACAATTGGTAGCGGGCTGATCACGGATTTCTGCACAATTTTCTCGGCAGGGTCCAGGGCCAACACGCCGTATTGGGTGAGCCAACGGAAGAAGGCCTTTAGAGATGTGATGCGCCGCGCCAGGGTTTTGGGGCTGCATGGCACACCGCGCTGGTTTTGCATCCATTCCAGAAAATTGTTCAATTCCACGGTGGTGATTCTCCCCACCCCCCGGTCTGGAGGCAGATAAGCGGCCAGCAGGCGTAGATCAGCGGTGAAAGCTTTCACCGTATGGATGGAATTCCCCTGGTCCTCGAGATAAATCTGCCAGGCCTGGATGGAAGGCCCCAGCAGGCTTTCCGGGCTGATATGAGCAGAAGGCAAAGGGGTATCGTTTTCAGGGCACATAGACATCTCCCGCGACCTGGTGGTTTCGTATAGTCTATTGTAAGTTTAACTGAGAATCACCTACCTGTCAAAGGGTACTTAAGTCATAGAATTGGCCGGTTTGTTAGTTGGTATGAATAGCTGCGTTGTTTGTTGTATACGCAAGCCTGGATCATTGCGGTAGAATCTATATGCCCGTTTAAAGCGGGTGGAAGATGCAGAAAGGGTTTGAGTTGAGAAAGTTTTTCTCCTTAGCTTTCCGCCTGGTGGGGATGGTGATATTATTCAGCTTTTTTTCTGGCTCCTCTGGTCTGATCAAGCCGGCCTCGGCTTCGCCGCAGATGCTGGCTGCCAGGAAGCAGCGAAAAGTCGTGGTCTTTCATCCTCCAGATGGCTATCCGCCTGTGCGGCTTCTGGCGCCTGCTGCGATCCAGGCAGGGCGTGCACCTCAACTGTCATCTTTTAATATCCAATGGATCGGTGCCTGGCCTGCGGATGCCAGGAATGCCTTCGGCTATGCAGTTTCCATCTGGGAAGCTGTGCTTGATTCCTCCGTGCCAATCCAGGTGATTGCCGAATGGGATACGCAGCTGCAGGCCAGCATCCTGGGTTGGTCCCAGGCGGTGGACCTGCAGGCGAATTTTTCTGGCGCCCCAGTGCTCAACACCTGGTATCAGAATGCCCTGGCGAATAAACTGGCTGGGACCGATTTGCGCCCGGATCAAGCGGATATTGAGATTGGTATGAACAGTCGTTTCCCATACTGGTACTTTGGCACAGATGGCAACCCCTCCTCTACCCAGGCAGATTTTGCCAGCGTGGTGGTGCATGAACTGGCGCATGGTCTGGGCTTTTACGGTACGATGGAAGTGGATGACGGCAGTGGTTATTACTGCAGTGTGCCCTTTTTTGGCTGTTGGGGGTTGCCAGCGCAGGAATCCGTATTCCCATCCATTTTCGACCAGCTCACGGAAGATTTATCCTCCGGATCGGCTGTAAGCCTGGTTCAGTTTGCCAGCCCGTCCGAAGCGCTGGCCGCTGCGCTCACCGGGGGAGCGGTTTACTTCAATGGTTATAATGCCGTCAACGCCAATAATGGTCAGCTGCCCATGTTGTATGCACCGGGGACATGGGAATACGGTTCTAGTTTCTCGCACCTGGATGATGCTGCCTACAGCCATACCGAAAACGGCTTGATGACTCCTGCCCTGGGTCCTGGTGAGGTCACGCATAATCCCGGCCCGATCGTGTGCGGGGTTTTTGCTGACCTGGGATGGGGGGTGCACTGCACCACCCCGGTTCCTGCATCGACCTCACTGTATCTGCCGATCATTTCCAGGGGGGGAACTGTGGTCACTGGCGGAGGAATCCATGGCAGTGTTACCCTGAATGGCTCGCCTGCCAGTGGGGTATCTCTCAGCCTGCTGGTGTACGACCCGGTAAGTTCCTGGACGGTTCGTCAAACAATGACGACAGAGGGTAATGGCGGCTACAATTTCGTCAATTTGCCTGCATTGACCGCTGGGCAGAAGTACCTGGTCCAATACCAGAATAGTGACCAGCTCTCTGGGCGTTTATGGATGTGGGAAACCCAGAGCCTGACAGAATACGCTGTAGGACAGGATGTTCAACTTCCTACCTTTGATATCACCGATTTTGTGCTCTCTTTACCTGACCCCGGAGCAGCTCTGACTTTCCCGATCACCTTCACCTGGAACACCCGTCAGCCGGGCGAGAGCTATGAATTAAATGTCTATGGGGACAATTATCGGCCCTGGTGGTACAGTTCTGCCACCCAGGATGCCAACAGCTTTGTGCTAACCGGGCTGCCACAGGACCCGAATACCCAGGAAATGTTCCAGTACAATGTCCTCTACAACTGGGTGGTCTGGGTTTACGGTGAGCAAAACAGCGGTCACGGCATCCCTTTGAATTTTCGATCCATTTCCTTTCTGCCACCTCCTACAGGGCAAAGCCTACCAGTTCCCACTGGCGCATCTCCTGTCGGTGTCCTTGCAGTGCAGCGCTTGCATGCTGCTCGGCCTGGCCTGCGCTGAGAAATTGAGCGATAGAGATCCGGGAGTGAGACAGGTTTGACATGCCACCGCCAGGGACACGCGGGCAGGCATTTCCTGGGGAGCGAGGTGCAGCCAGGGTGAGACCGTGGCTGCTGATTTTTACAGCTGCCTCGGTAGTGTATGTCCTGGCAGCACTGCTCTTGGGTTTACCTGAACTGTTGGGGGATGAAGCAGCCACACAATCTGTTCCAGGAGGTGGGACTGCGCAGACCGGTACGCCTCTTTCATCAGGCGCCGCTCCCTTTTCGACCTCCCTGTTAAACGGCATTCCCCTGGAGCAGATCGTTGTCCTGTCCCCCCAGGCGGTCCAGGCGATGTCACAGGTAGCTGACCTGGGAAAGACGCTGGGCCGCAACAGCCGTGCCTTCTCCAAAATCGGGGACAGCACGATGGAGAGCCCGCATTTTATGGATCGGTTTGACCAGGGGACTTATAACCTGGGTGAATACCAGTATCTTCAGCCAGCTATCGAATATTTTGCTGGCTCCTTTGCTCGTCAGGGTGTGGCTGTGCAGCGCGGCTTGCATTCGTGGACGGTTTTTGATCCTATGTGGGCAAATGATCCCTCCTGTCTGGCGAACGAGGGTCCTGTCGATTGTGAAATCCGGCTGCATAACCCGGCGGTTGTCATGATCCGCCTGGGGTCGAATGATATCGGTCCCCCGCAGCTTTTTGAAAGTAACATGCGCTTGTTGGTCAGCCGCTGTCTTGATCTGGGCATCGTCCCGGTGATAAGCACGAAGGCCGATCGAAATGAAGGTATAGAGGACAGGCATAACCTTACCCTGCGCGCCATTGCCGCCGAATTGAGCCTGCCACTGTGGGATTTTGACCGCGTTGCCCAGAGCCTCCCTGATCGCGGGATCCGCTCGGATGGTGTGCACCTGACTTATTTTTCTTCGCAGGATTATACCGAACCAGGGGCGCTGCAAACTGGTTATGCTGTGCATAATCTTACCGCCTTGATGATGTTGGATCAGCTGATGAGGGTTGTTTTGCCATGAGGCGTTGTGTATTTTTCATCCTCATTGGTTTCCTGGCTGCTCTGGCAGCTTGCCGGCTTGTGGCTGCCAGCGATCCCGGCAAGGTGGTCGAGCAGTATCTGCAGGCCAAGGTGGATGGGGATGCTGAGCAGATCCACCGGTTGTTGTGCTCAGAGCTTGAGGCCGATTTAGAACGAGAACTCCACACCTTTGAATCCTTGAGCGGCGCCCAGTTAAGTGGGGTAGATTGCCAGCAGCAGGGGAACCAACCCCTGGTACAGTGCAAGGGATCTATCCTTGCCTATTATGGATCAGAGCAGACCATCTTTCCCCTGGGAGCGTACCGGGTAGTCGTGGAAGATGGAAGTTGGAAATGGTGCGGGGAGGGTGGGCGTGTCCCTTGATTAAAACATAAATGTTTCATCAGAATTTTGCATGAAGGCCTCATAAACCAGAGTATAATTGTGCGAACCTACCAGGGAAGTCATCTTCTGAGCGTTCGCTGGAAATTGGTTCTCAATGCACTCATAATCGAGATTTTAGATCCGGAGGTTGTATGAAAATGCGTTTAATTGTTGGAGTCTTGCTGTTGGCGGTTGTGCTGGTCGCCAGTGGATGCCAGGGTGCGCAGCCCCAACCTGCAGCGGTAGAGACACAAGCGGTCCTCCCTCCGCAGGGGACACAGCAGGTTCTCCCCATGGTCACAGATGGTCCGTATCCCACACCGGAAGCTGTAGCGGCCACGGTTGCACCATCCGCAGCTCTCCCTGTCTTGTATCCTGCCATCAAAGCTGGTGATACTGTAGATTGGGATAAAGCCGCGGCGATGATTTTGAACGGTGAGATTAGTCAGATTACCCAGGAGGCTTCTGGAAAGGTTACCCTGGCTCTGAAGGACGGGCGCAGTCTAATCTCCCAACTCCCCGCGCCGGAGCTGCTCCAGCAAGTGATCGACAAATGCAGTGACCTGTGCAAGGACGTCAAGGTACAGAACCAGTAAACTGCTGGCACAATCAATTTTTAAGACTGTTAACCAGGGATTGGGATCAAGCTGCTTGATCCCAATCCCTTTTTTATCAGTCCATCATTCATCCAGCAGGGGGAGTGATGTTGCCAACCAGATCGAGTTCAGGCGCAATACGCCGCATTGCCAGGATAACATTTCCGACATGAGTCCAGAGGTCCATGCCAAACTCCTCGGTAGCTTTGGCGATTTCTTCGCGGTTTGCCCCCGCGGCAAATGAGCGGTCCTTCCATTTCTTTTTTACCGACGAAGCCTCCATATCATACAGCGAGCGGGATGGGCGAACATACGCGACAGCGGTGATCAGACCGGTTATTTCGTCGCAGGCGTACAGGCATTTCTCCATCCTGGATTGGCGCGGCACTCCGGTGTGATCGGCGTGGCTTAAAACGGCCAGCACGATCTCCTCTGGCACACCCCTCTGCCGCAGGATCGGCGCCCCATCCTGGGGGTGCTGGTCCAGGGTTGGGTGGATCTCCCAGTCAAAATCGTGGAGCAGGCCTGCCTGCCCCCAGGTTTCAACATCTTCACCGAACTTTTCGGCATAGTAACGCATGGCAGCCTCAACGGCTAGCATGTGGCGCACCAGGTTTTCGTTTTGGATATATTCCCGCACCAGATTGATTGCTTCGCTGCGTTCCATGGTCTATTGTGCCTCCAAAGGGAAAATGGGTTCCGGCTCTCCCAGGACAGGGAGGGGCTGGGTGATATGAACTTCCCATAACGCAACCAGCGTAGCCGGGATCTCACGCAGATTCCAGTAGAGCTCTGCTGAGCGCCGGTAGGCGCGCAGGTCGGAGGGCACGCCGATGGCGGGCAGCCCCAGCTGATTGCAGGTGTATATTGCGCGCGGCAGATGAAATCCCTGGGTCACCAGGATGGCCTGCTTGATCCCAAAGATCTGCCGCGCCCGGTAGCAGGTGTCATAAGTGCGCCGGCCGGCATAGTCCAGCACAATTGCCTCCCCTGGTACCCCCAACTCTCGCGCATAGGTGTGCATGGCGCCTGGCTCGTTATAGTAGACAAATCGGTTGTCGCCACTCATCAGAATTTTCTGGACTTTACCTGAGAAATACAGTTCAGCAGCAGTCGCCACACGGTCGCGCAGCACTGGTGTCGGGCTGCCATCGCGCCACAGCCCCGCGCCAAATACAATGGCCACGCGCTGCGCTGGCGCGCTCTCTACTCTGTATGTGCGCGGCCAGGCAAAGATGGCGGTCACCAGGCGTGCCAGCACCAGCAGTAGTGAGCCTGCAGCCAGGATGGCCAGGATTGCCTGGCTCAGGATGTAAATTCCCTTTTTAAACATAGCGCGAATTTTACCATAGGATAGCAGCCCTTTTTCCACTCGCCGGGCGCTTTCCCTTTACGTTCACTCACCTAAGCGTTACAATGACGTCCTATGATCAATATTGAAGAAGAATACCAGAAAACACTGGAATACCTGTACGGCTTTGTGGATTACAGCTTAACCCGCAATTTTCGCAATGCCCCAGGGTTGTTTGACCTGGGACGCATGCGCGAGTTTGTTGACCGCCTTGGTGCTCCAGATCGAGCTTATCCCATCCTGCATGTGGCAGGGACCAAGGGGAAAGGCTCGGTTTCAGCCCTGTGCGCCAGCGCACTGCAGGCAGCAGGCTACCGCGTTGGTTTGTACACCTCTCCACATCTTGAAGATTATGCTGAGCGCATCCAGTTCAACCAGGTCCCGATCCCGCATGCTGACCTGGTGACCCTGGTCGATGAGATCCGGCCGCATATTGAAGCGGTGCCCAAGCTGACTACCTTTGAGATCACCACTGCCCTGGCGTTGTTATACTTCGCCCGGTGTGGGTCAACGGCTGTAGTTTTGGAGGTCGGGCTGGGTGGCAGGTTGGATGCCACCAACATTGTCACCCCGCGGCTCGCGGTGATCACCTCTATCTCCTACGATCACATGGGCGTGTTGGGAAACACACTCGCGGAGATCGCTGGCGAGAAGGCAGGCATCGTCAAATCCGGCATCCCGCTGGTGATCTCGCCGCAGCCCGAGGAAGCCCGCCTGGTATTTGAACGCATCGCGGCCGAGCGCCTTGCCCCTCTGGTTCAGGCGGAGCGAGATTATGCGTTTGTACGCACGGCCAATTCGCTCGCCGGGCAGGAATTTCTGGTCTGGAAGCGGCAGATTGGGCAGGACTCCCCACCAGCGGATGCTGTGCGGTTGAAAATCCCGCTGCTCGGGCTGCACCAGGTGGAGAATGCAGTGACGGCGTATGCAGCCTTGCAGGTGGCCGTGCAGAATAGTTTTTCCCTTTCGGATGCGCAAATCCAGCAGGGGTTTGAGCAGGTCAATTGGCCGGCGCGTTTTGAAGTGCTGCAGCAGGCGCCACCCCTGGTGGTAGACTGTGCGCACAACCGAGATTCAGCCCAGAGGCTGCGCGCCTCGCTGCAAGAGTATTTCCCGGGAAGAGCGGTCACCCTGGTCTTTGGCGCTTCCGAAGATAAAGATATCCAGGGGATGTTCGATGAACTGCTGCCCTATGTCAATCGCCTGCTCCTGACTCGTTCCTTCCATCCCCGCGCCGCTGAGCCAGACAACCTGGCAGCCCTGGCGCAGGGGTATGGAAAGCCGGTCAGTCAGGTATCTGAGGTGATTGATGCACTCGATGATGCCCTCCTGCATGCGGATGAAGAGACAGTAGTTCTGGTCACTGGTAGCATTTTTGTCGCTGCTGCTGTCCGCGAGAGCTGGCGGAAGCGCCAGTCCAAATCTTAATCATATTTTCGGCGGGGAAAGGAAACATGCGTAACCACGATTGGTACCCACGCGACGATGAACAAGAGTTTGGCGATGCAGTCCATCGCCGGACTGAAGAGTTATATACAATCCCGGATGCCACGCCCGACAGCGAGGGCCTGATTGAATGCCCGGTATTACCCCTACGCGACGTGGTAGTTTTCCCACACATGGTATCCCCGGTTTTCATCTCACAGGAGATGCACTTCCTGGCGATCGAAGAGGCGCAGATCAACAATCAGACTGTGATTGCCCTGACGCAAAAGGATCCGGATCTGGATGAGCCAGAGCCAGAAGATCTTTTTGATGTAGGTGTGGAGATGGCGGTAGGGCGGCTGCTCAGTATGCCGGATGATTCCAGTTCTGCGCTGGTGCAGGGACGGCGGCGCGTGCAGGTGGTGGAGTTCACCCAGACTGAGCCGTTTTTAGTTGCCCGGGTGCGCCCGGTGCGAGAGTCAACCGTTGTCGATCGCCAGACCGAAGCGACCATGCGCACTGCCCTGGACATGTTCCAGAAATGCGTGCAGCTCAACCGCAGCCTGCCTGAGGAAGCTTACCTGTATGCGCTCAATATAGAGGAGCCCGGCTGGTTGGCGGATATGATCGTAACTTCCATCGCTCCACCGCTGGCAATTCGCCAGGAATTGCTGGAAGTGCTGGAGCCATTGGAGCGTCTCAAACGGGTCATCCGGCTGCTGGCCGAAGAAACGGAGGTATTGGAGCTGGAGGATGAGATCCACTCTCGTGCCCAGAGCGAGGTGGACCGCTCTCAGCGAGAGTTTTACCTGCGTGAGCAAATGAAGGTGATTCAGTCAGAATTGGGTGAAGGAGACCCCTGGCAGCGAGAGATTTATGAACTCCAGACCCGCGTCGAGCAAGCCGGTCTGCCGGAGGAAGTGAAGGCGCGGGGGTTGAAGGAAGTGGAGCGCCTGGGGCAGATGCCGCCGATGTCGCCCGAAGTGGGTATCATCCGCACCTATGTTGAGTGGATACTGGACCTGCCATGGGTTACCTCTACGGATGACAATTTAAACGTTGCCCACGCGGGTGAGATCCTGGAGCGCGACCATTTTGGCTTGCCGCGCGCTAAAGAGCGCATCCTGGAATACATTGCTGTCCGCAGCCTGAACCCCAGGCGCCTGCGCCAGCCAATTCTGTGCTTCATCGGACCGCCTGGAACTGGGAAAACCTCCCTGGGACGATCGATCGCTGAGGCGTTGGGACGGAAATTTGTCCGCCTGTCATTGGGAGGCGTGCGGGATGAAGCAGAGATTCGCGGGCACCGGCGCACGTACATCGGCGCCCTGCCAGGCCGGGTCCTGCAGACCATGCGCCGCGCGGCGACGTGCAACCCGCTCTTTATGTTAGATGAGGTGGATAAGTTGGGACTGGATTTCCGCGGCGATCCAGCTTCTGCTCTGCTGGAAGTGCTTGACCCCGAACAGAACCATGCCTTCTCAGATCATTATCTTGAGCTGCCATACGACCTTTCCAAGGTCATGTTCATTACCACGGCCAACTCAACCGTCACTATTCCGCCTCCGCTGCTGGACCGCATGGAGGTGATCGACTTCCCGGGTTATATTGAGGAAGAAAAGCTGCAGATTGCCAGCCGCTTCCTGCTTCCGCGGCAGGTGGAGGAAAACGGCCTGGCTGAGGATGAGCTGCGCTTCCAGGAAGCTGCGGTAAAACGTATCATCCGGGAGTACACCTATGAAGCCGGTGTGCGCAACCTGGAGCGCGAGATCGGCCGCATTTGCCGCAAGGTTGCCCGCCTCAAGGCAGAGAGCAAGCGTCACCCTGGCCGGATCACCCCGGCGTTGGTGGAGCGTTTCCTTGGACCGCCGCAGTTTTTCAACCTGGAAGCGGAGCGCCAGGATGAAATTGGCGTCGCGACAGCCATTGCCTGGACCGAGAACGGCGGCGAGATCATGCCGGTGGAAATCGCTTTGTTTGAGGGAAAGGGCAACCTGCAGATCACGGGCCAGGTGGGCACGGTGATGCAGGAGTCAGCCCAGGCAGCCCTGTCCTATCTCAAGACCCGCTCGCGCCAGTTTGACCTGGATCCTGTGGTCTATGACCAGGTTGACATTCATATTCATATTCCGGAAGGAGCGATCCCCAAGGACGGTCCCAGTGCAGGAATCACCATCTGTACTGCTCTGGTTTCGGCCTTTACCGGCCGCGAGGTGCTGCGCGGGATTGGCATGACCGGTGAAATCACGCTGAGGGGACGTATCCTGCCGGTGGGTGGGGTGCGGGAGAAGGTCCTGGCTGCACACCGGGCAGGGATCAAGACCGTTTTGCTGCCCCAGCGCAACCTGAAAGACCTGGTAGATGTCCCCAAGCGAGCGCGCAGCGAGCTGACAATTGTCCCGGTTGAGCACATGGACCAGGTCCTGGATGTAGCCCTTTCCCCGGTGGTCAAGAAACCCAAGACCACCCGGAGTAAAAAAGCCGGCGAGAAACATAAGACTGGGACGGAGACAGCTGAAGCCAGCGCGGACGCTGTTCTGTCCGATGCAGAATCAGAGAGCTAAATACCCGTGTTGGAGCTGTTGTAAGATGTGAATGTGAAAATCCGTAGTTTCATCCAGCTATTGATTAGAACGGTTGTGGTGACCGTTGCTGTGCTGTGGGTTGTTGGGCTGCCTGCTGGGAAGGATCTGTCCCCGGCACGCGTGTTCGGAGCTGCCCAGGCTACATCGACCCCTGCGCCCCCGGCTCCGACCCCATCCCCAGAGGCCCCGTTGCCTACCGCCCTGGCAGGTGCACCGGTGGAACTGGATGGCGAAGTCCTTTTTTATATTTCTGAGCGGGTGGGTTCGGTGACCCCCACCGAGCGCGCCCAGATTATCACTTCTCATCTGCAGAAAATCGCTTCCAACCCCTTCGCTGGGGAGATCCAGGTGCAGACCGTCGACGCTGGCGGGCAGACGGATGTTATTCTAGAAGACACCGTCTTGTTCAGCGTCACGGATCAGGACGCGGCAGACAACGGCAAAGGCCGACTGGAACTGGCAGAGGAGCGCGCCCAGATTGTTCAGCAGGCACTGGCGAAATACCAGGCGCGCTTCGAGGCGCGCAATGTGTGGCGCAGGATCCTGGAAATCCTGGCTGTGGTGGTTACTTTCCTTGTCCTGGCTTACCTGGTGAACCGTCTGTTCTCCCGCATGATGGCATGGGTTGAGAATTGGGCCGCTCATCCGCAGCGGAAAAACTTCATCGAGCGAACAAACTTATTTGCCTCAGGTCAGCTGCCGCGCCTGCTGCTTACCCTGCTCACCCTGGGTCGGCTGCTGGCCTGGGTGCTGCTCTTTTTCATTATCCTGCCCTTGATTTTTAAGAGACTCCCTGGGATGGGCAACCTGGCCGATCAGATCTCTGGGGCGCTGCTTTACCCATTGCAAACACTCTGGCAGTCCCTGGTGGATTATTCCCCAAACCTGGTCTTCCTGCTGGTAGTTGGACTGATCACCTGGATCTTGATCAAAATCTTCGGCACCATCTTTGTGGAGATTGAAAACGAAACGATCAAAATCTCCGGGTTTTCGCCGGAATGGGCGCGGTTCACATACCGGTTGGTAACATTTTCTCTGATGATCATCGCTCTGATCGTGTGTTATCCGCATATCCCAGGCGCAGAATCAGATTCGTTCAAGGCTATTGCCATTTTCTTGGGAGCAGTGTTTTCCCTTTCCGCTACAACGGCGGTCGCAAATGCCATTGCCGGAATTATCATCACCTATACCGGATCGTTTCGCCTGGGGGACGTTGTGCAGATCGGAACCGTCACAGGTGTGGTGATGGAGAAGACGCTGCTGGTTATGCGTATCCGGACCTTCAAGAATGAGCTGGTTTCTATCCCCAATTCACTGGTCATCACCAGCAACCTGACCAATTTTTCTACCCAGGCGCGCCAGGGGGGCGTGATCCTGCACACCTCGGTGACCATCGGGTATAACGCCTCGTGGCGGCAGGTGCATGACCTGCTGATTGCTGCAGCCCTGTCCACTCAGGATATCCTGCCAGAACCGCCGCCCTTTGTCCTGCAGACCAGCCTGAATGACTTTTCGATCACTTATGAGCTCAATGCCTTTACCTCGACCCCAGAACGCATGCCACGCCTGTATTCCATGCTTCACCAGAACATCCAGGACCATTTTAATCAGGCAGGGGTAGAAATTATGTCTCCGGCCTATGCAGCCTTGCGTGATGGGAATACGGTCACCATTCCCCCCGTTTACCTGCCAGCGAGCTACCAGCCGCCTGGATTTAAGGTGGATCGACCCCTGGAGCATTAGGTCAGGTTAGCAGCACAATTCGTTCAGCATGCAGCACAGGCTCGCTGCTTTCGGCGTCGTATTCCAGGCTGCCTTCTACCAGCAGCGGGCGCGTGCTGGATAGCAGTTGGCGGGATTTCTGGTATACATCCGGAAAAATGACCACATCCAGCGTCCCTTCCAGGTCTTCCAGGGAAAGGAAAGCCATGGTCTGGGAGCGGCCGGATTGGCTGCGCGCCGCAGCCCGCCGTAATGTCTGGCGCACACCCGCCACGCGCACCCGCCTGCCGGGGTGCGCCGCGGCCTCCAGGGTGGTGACAACCCCGGCTGCGTTAATCTGAGCGCTGAAAAGTTCCAGCGGGTGAGCGACCACGCTGGTTCCCAGCAAGGCCTCCTGCGCGCTCATCTTCTGCTCCAGAGACCAATCCTCCCTGCATGTTTTGGATGCCTGGAATAAGGACATCTGTCCCGGCCGCCACCCTTCTTTGATCTGCTCCAGCACCTCTGGGATGCTCCCCAGTTTTTCAAATGCTCCCACGCGTGCCAGGTTTTCGGCTTCCTGCGGGCGTGGATCGACGCGAACCAGGAACTCCTCCACAGAATGGAATGGGCGCCGCTGAAGGATCCGTTCTTGTGCGCGCCGGGTCAGGTCCCGTACCTGGTCCAATCCCATGTAAAGTTCCGGCTCCCCATTAATATAGGCGACGCGAAATTCGCGTTGGGAATGGTTGATATGGGGAGCGTGCAGGTGCAGCCCCATGCGCCGGGCTTCGCTGATGTAGACGCGCTGGCTGTAGTAGCCGCCCCAGTTGGCCAGCACCGCTGCCATGAACTCAGCAGGATAATACGTTTTACACCAGGCAGAGCGCCAGGCGACCATCGCGTAGGAGGCGGCATGGGCCTTTGGAAATCCGTATCCGGCAAAAGCAGCCATCAGCTCCCAGACCCGTGCGGCTGTCTCCTCATCCACCCCATTCTTCTCCCCGGCGCCGGCAATAAACTTTTCTTTCAAAACCTGCATTTGTTTGCCAGGATCGAAATGGCTCATTGCCCTGCGCAGCAGGTCCGCCTCAGCCAATGATAGACCGGCCAGGCTATGGGCAATGCGCAGCACCTGCTCCTGGTACAGGATCACACCGTAGGTGTCCTCCAGCAGCGGGGCCAGCGCCGGGTGCAGGTGAACAGGTTGTTCGAGACCTTTGTGCCGGCGCACATAGGCATCTTTCAGCCCACCCTTCAGCGGGCCCGGCCGGTAGAGCGCCAGGGCTGCCAGGATATCGCCCGGATTCTGGGCCTGGATCTCTTTCAGTGTGGCGCGCATGCCAGGGCTTTCTATTTGGAAGCAGCCGATGGTTTTACCGGTGCGGACTGTTTCACCGGTTGCCACATCCGCGAGCGGGATGCTTTCCAGCAGCTCGCTGCTGGAGCGGTATTCCGACCGCCGCCAGGAATACAGCGACTGGCTGACCTCGCCCAGCACCGTCAGGCCCCGGATCCCGAGCAGGTCGATCTTGACCAGGCCCAGCTTCTCGATCGAATCCAGGTCGAACTGCGTGACCCAGATACCTTTGCTCCCTGAGCGAAACACGGGCACCAGGTCGGTCATCGGTCCCGGCGAGATCACCACCCCTCCAGGGTGAATCGAAAGGTGTCGCGGCTGTCCGAGTACCGCCAGGGCATCTTGAAACACCGGCGCCAGGTGTGGGGCCGGGTATTGCAGCATCAGGTCTTGAAAGGGGTTTTTGGGGTAGCGGCCTGCGTCCTCACCGCTGTCTCCATGAAAATAATGATGGGGTAAGGAATTGACCAGGGTGCGAACCTGGTCGGGATGCAGGCCATAGGCTTTTGCCACGTCACCCAGCGCCGAGCGTGGGCGAAAGCGGTTGATCGTGCCTACCATGGCCACCTGTTGGGCGCCATAGGTGTCGAAGACATGCTGGATCACCTCATCCCGCCGGCGGGAACACAGGTCTGTGTCGATATCGGGTGGGGTGGTGCGCACTGGATTGAGAAAGCGCTCAAAATACAGGTCAAGTTGCAGCGGGTCAGGGTCGGTGATTGCCAGGCAGTGAGCCACCAGGGAGGAGGCTGCAGACCCGCGTGAGGCAAAAGGCACGCCTTGCTGCCTGGCAAAGTTGAGGATCTCCTCCATGATCAGGAAAATGGGCTCATATCCGCGGTGAGCAATGGTGGCAATCTCGTGGTCCAGGCGTTCCTGGATCTGAGGGGTTATGACGCCATAAATCCGGCGCGCTCCAGTAATGGCTTTCTGGCGCAAAAGCTCGATGGCGCTCTTCCCCTCCGGCAGCGCCAGCCGCGGAAAGTGGGTTGTCCCGACCGGTAGGGTGTACTGGCAGCGCTCGGTGATCTCCTGGCAACTGGTCATCGCCTGTGGGTAGTCCTGAAATGTGCTCTTCCAATGCTCCAGGTTGGGAATATGTGCCCCGGGTATCTGGGAACAGGCTGGATCCATTTCTGTCCTCAGAGAAGCCCGGCTGCGGTTCAGGCGAATTGCAGCCAGGGTTTGCAGCAGGTCATCTTGTTCTGGGTGCAGAGAGAACACAGCACTGGAAGCGACAACGGGTAAGCCCATCTTGCCCGCCAGCCGGTTAAGATCCGCCAGAGGGCCGCAATATCTACTGGCAGTGGCGGTCAGTTCCACGTACAGCCGTCCAGGGAAGATTTCATTAAGCAAACCCAGCAGATCACGTCCCGCCTGGTCATGTCCCTGGTCCAGCCAGCGATCAAGCAGGCCTTGTGGTCCGCCGCTCAGGCACAGCAAGCCGTTCCCGTGGGCTGCCAGCAGTTCCCAGGAGCTGCTCGTATGAGTCCCTGGCTCACCGGATGTCAGCAGATGCGTGCTCAACCGGCACAGGTTTGCCCAGCCGTCGGGACCAGTTGCCAGCAAGGCCAGCCTGCCTGGTTTAGAATCTGCCAGGGCTGCCGTGCCTGGCGGCTCCAGGTCAATCTCCAGGCCCAGGATAGAATGCATCCCGAGCTGCAGGGAGGCCTGCTGAAACTCCACTGCACCGGTCAGGTAGAGATGGTCAGTCAGTACGGCTCCAGAAAAGCCCCCTGCCTGCGCCGCCAGGGCGATCTCAGGCGGGGCAGGCAGGGCTTCCAGGAGGGAAAATGATGAATGGCAGCGGAAAAGGGTGGTCAAGCTACCTTTCCCAGGTTGGATACCAGGCCACAGGTCGGGCTTTCATGGGATCCGGGTGCATTCTTTACAAACTCCGACTGTGGTCACAGCCTCAGTAGAATGAGGCGTCTTTTTCTTACGCGGCGTTGGGGTAGGATCGCAAGGTGAGGTCTTCTGGTGTTTGATGGATGCATAGCGCGAATATTCGCCGGTGTTGCCCAATCGGTCCACTGCCTGGACGGCAACCCGGTAGTCGTAGCCGCATTCCACGGTGATTTCCACGTTGGTTTGCGCTGTCTCCCCAAATTTCCGCCGTTGGAAGGTATCCTGCCCGCGCGGGCTGCGCTCCAATACCCATTTGTAGACAGAGATCCCGGCCGGGTCCATCACCGGGTTCCACGAGAACTTCACGTAAGTTGGCTCCCGGCATTTACAAATGTTGAGCTTACCAGCCACTCCATCGGGTGGGGGTGGTGCAACCCGGTCCAGGGTGGGAGAGGGGGTAATGGAAGGGGTCTCGGTGTTTGTCGATGTGGCGGTCGGAGTGGGCGTGGGCGTGTCCGAGGCAGGGACAGGAGAGATGGTCCCAGTACTGGATGGAACCAGGCTGCTGCTGGCAACGGGGGTATCCGAGATGGTCGCCGGCTCAACCATCATGGCTGCCACCGTGGTCTGCAGGATGGCAATCGATTCAGCAGTCTGGGTGCTGCTGGTATTGGGGATCTGGCTGATCAGCAGAGTCGCCCCAATGAAAATAGCAATACCAATGACCACTAACCCACCGATCAATCCAATCCAGATACCTGGGACCGGCTTGGGCGGCGGAACCGAGACTGGCAGTGGAGGCGGGGGTGTAGGCGGCAGTCCACCCGGCGGCAGAACCTGGGTGGGCGGAATGGGAGGGCCTCCACCTGGAGGTGTGGGGAGGGTGGGTGTGTAGGACCCCGCGCCAGGGTAAGGGCCGGGCGCTCCTGCTCCACCCGGTGCGCCAAACCCTCCACCGCCCGGCGCCCCAGCACCTGCGCCGCCTGGCGCGCCAACGCCTGCACTGCCAGGGGCACCAGCACCAGCTCCGCCTGGCGCACCAACGCCTGCACTGCCAGGGGCACCAGCACCAGCTCCGC
>CAIQIV010000718.1 GCA_903871905.1 uncultured Chloroflexota bacterium
AGGACACAGATTTCATCGTCGATCAATGAGAATCCACAGCGGACGAAGGCTGCTGCCAGAGTGGATTTACCAGAAGCCGTATTTCCTAAGAATAGAACTGCCCCGCTCCCAGGTCGATGGATGGCGCTGCCATGCAAGACTAGCAGGCCACGCTGGTGTAATAGCGCTCCCAAAACGGAATGCAACATGAACAGGCGGACATCCGACTCCGGGCTATCTGATAACGGCTGAATACAAATAGAATCGCCGTTGCTGACCAGGTAGCGTGCTATACCTGGGACGTGCAACAGGAACTGCCCAGGAGAAGCCTGGTAAAGAACTCCTTGGATACGAGGCGCTTCCAACGCGGTCGGGATTGGCCCAAAAAAAATATGTACATCCGGAGACCCGGAAAATGTTTTCAACGGTATTTCAGGGAGAGGTAATTCCGAAGCAATATTCAGACCGTAGGTAGTGTAGTGGAACAAACGGCTCTCCTCACTTTCTGGATCGCATAATTTGTTTATTGCGGATGGTATTAATCAACAAAATAGCCAAAACGATGCATAACTTCCGCATGATCTGCGATGATCTGGGCGATTTTTGACCAGCGGTCAATTCTTCGCGGTAGTACACCAGATTTATCGAAATCAGGTATCGATGCGATTGCTGGTAATACTTTCATGCAAAACATTGCGATTCCTCCTGATAAATTATAACAGCAGCGGGACAGGATGTCCCGCTGCTGTATTCACTTACCTAGGTATTGCTAGCTATGCAGCAGGTTTACTGTCCTGCGCAGGCAGCCTTCGGATCAATCGCGGTCTGGCCTTCAGGCAGTTGGAAGGAGGCATGGCTCAGGGCGAACTTGTCGAAGACAGTAACCTGGAAGCTCAGGGTGTAGTTTTCACCGCTGTCCTGTGCACCAAGGAACTGCACAGCGTATGCCTCATCACTTGATGTGACCACTTCGCACGGTGCAGCGCCGCTAAAGTTGCAGGTCAAAGTGACAATTTGCGGATTGTCGGCAGCCTTGACCTCCACCTGCATCGATTGCATGGTGACTGCACTCTTGGGTAGGCTGTACTGGAAGACCACCGAACCACCGTTGTTGATTTCAGCGCCGCCGGCAGCGTTGAACTTTACGCTGTAAAACGGGTTATTGGTGGGATTCTCGATCTGATAGCTGCCGTCCACGCTGCAGACTGACAGATCAGGCGGGTTATTGATCGGGGCCGGTGGTTCACTCTTGGGATTCTGACCCTTCGGCATCTTGTCCCGGCTGGGGCTCTTTTCGGGTGGCATGACTGTGGCATAGTCACCACAGGTGCTGGTCTGGGCATCTTCACCCAGCAGACCGTTGTTGATCAGGTCGCCGATATCCTTGGCGTGCAGCAGCTGCTCCTCAGTGGCGTTCGGGTCCAGGATGATGGCCTGGGCTTCCTGCAGGGCGTCCCAGATGGTGCCTTCGAAGACGATATCCGTCCCGTCATAGCTGAGCTTGACGTAGGTGTTGGCGCCGATCTTGCCGGAGCCCAGGTTGAGCCAGGCGGCCAGGTTCTGCTGCAAGGCCCGGGCCAGAGCGGTCTGGAAGTCACCGGGGTAGTCGGTCCTGCCAGCGCCGCGCTGCAGGATGGTGTTAGCTTCCTGATCGGTCAGGCGAGCTGTGCCGACCGGCAGGGGGGCGGGGCGGGTGATGTTGATGCCGGTGCGGTAGAGCGGGCTCCACTCGGCGATGGCCTTCAGGGCGCTGTCCAACGATTCGGGGGTTTCCTGGACGCCCTTGTCGGTCTTGTCGATCAGGACCTTCTTGACGTTGTTCTTCCAGTAACCGATGGTGCGAGGGCA
>CAIQIV010000719.1 GCA_903871905.1 uncultured Chloroflexota bacterium
CCGATTGACACCAATAACCTGGTGGGTGTTCGCTACTGGCGGGTGCGCGGCGTGGACGCGGATGGTCACGAGGGCACGGCCAGCGCCGCGCGGCAGGTCACTTTGAATTCCGCGCCGACCTGCTCGAACAGCTCCCAGGCGCTGGTCGGCCCGGCGGACGGCAGCACGGTCAATTTTGACCCGACCTTCCAGTGGGACTGCCAGCAGGATGCCACACGCTACAAGCTGCTGATCTATAAGAAAAACGGGGCGAATTGGGATCAGAGTTTTTACCTGTATTCGGAATATACCACGTATACCCCTTTCAACAGTGGAAACCAGGCCGGTGATCACCACACTCTGCTGGATGGGGAGTACCGCTGGTACGTGGAGGCTTATGCTGGCTCAACCCTGAAAGCCACCTCGAGCATCTGGTATTTTACCAAGACGACCCAATTCAGCCTGCTGACGCCCACTGACGGGCAAACGGTTTCTGGTACAGACCCCACTTTTACCTGGCAGGGTGTGCGCTGCGCCGAGTCCTACCGCATCCGCATCTATCGCAACGGGGATGAGGTGTATTCGCTGATCACCAAGTACCTGCGCTACCTGCCGTATAACGACGCCTCCATGGGCTCGGACGTGGAGACCATTCCTTCCGGGTCTTATGTCTGGGAAGTGGAGGCGCGCGATGGGTCAAACCGGGTGATGGTCACCAGCCAGGGGTTTGCCTTCAGCAAGACCCTGCCCATGACCCTCAATGCGCCGGCGCCGGCTTCCAACCACGCGGTTGATCCGCGGTTTTCCTGGCTGCCGGTTTCGGGGGCCAACAAGTACAACCTGTGGATATATCCCCTGGGGCAGTCGACGGATTATGCGCACCTGAGCACGGACTACCCTTATTACACCCCTTACAACTCATCCAGCTTTGCGACCGACAAGCCGGTGCTGCCCAACGGCAGTTATTCCTGGAAGGTTGAGGCTGTCCAGGGTTCGACAGCTGTCACCACCAGCGTCCCGATCAGCTTCACCAGGAATGCCTCGCTCAACCTGGTTTCCCCGGCAGGCGGGGCAGAGTTCCCGACCGGCGGCGCGCCCACCTTCCAGTGGCAGGCAGTCCAGGGGGCTGAAGAATACCGCCTGGTGATCCGCAGGGGCGCTTCCAGCTTTGTCACGGTCAGCACCCCCTACCTGCTTTATACCCCTTACGATGATACCTCGATTGGCACAGATGCGGGTGTGTTCCCGGATGGCACGGACTACACCTGGTATGTGGAGGCCTGGAACAGCGGCGCCAGGCTGGTGACCAGCGCCAGCCGCAGCTTCAGCATCGGGTCGCCGCCCGGCCTGGAAATCAAGATCTACGTCCCGTTTATCCGCCACCAATAGCCGCTCTGCGGCACTCTCCTCTCCCACCGGCGGCGTGGTATGCCGCCGGTGGTGATTCATCATCCTGGCAACCAATTTCCTCCTTTTTTTGAACAGTTGGGTAAAATCAAGAGATACCCTGGCTTTGAGGAGTGATGCCATGTCTATGAACTATAAAGCTGAGCTGGTCGCGGCCCTGGGCCTGCCTATTGCCGAAAATCCCACCGGCGTGATGCAGGAGGCGGCCTTTGCCGCCCTGGGCCTGAACTGGCGCTACCTGCTGCTTGAGGTGTCACCCCAGGGGCTGCCGGATGCGCTGCGCGGCGTGCGGGCGATGGGGCTGCGCGGCATCAACCTGACCATCCCGCACAAGGTGGCGGTGATGGCGTTATTGGATGATGTCTCGCCGGATGCAGCCTTGATCGGGGCGGTGAACACCGTGCGCCGGCAGGGAGACCGCCTGATCGGCGAGAACACGGACGGCAAGGGTTTCCTGCGCGGCCTGTCCGAGCAGGCCGGGATCAGCCCCAAAGGCAAGGAGGTGCTGATCCTGGGGGCGGGCGGCGCGGCGCGGGCGATTGCCTTTGAGCTGGCGTTGGCCGGTGCAGCCCGCATTCACATCGTCAACCGCAGCGCGGGGCGCGGCGAGCAGCTGGCGGGAGACCTGCGGCAGCGGCTGCAGTTTGACGCCCATTACTCCCCCTGGGATGCGGCCTGCCAGGTCATGCCTGAGACGGACATCCTGGTCAACGCCACCTCCATGGGCCTGTACCCCAACGTGGACGAGTTGCCGGATGTGGACCTGGACCAGGCGCGCCCGGATCTGCTGGTGTGCGATGTGATCCCGAATCCTCCCGATACCCGCCTGCTCCAGCTGGCGCGCCAGCGCGGC
>CAIQIV010000720.1 GCA_903871905.1 uncultured Chloroflexota bacterium
TGCTCGCGCCCATACAGGCGCATGGAAACCAGCAGCAGGAACACCGCCAGCGCCACGGTGGTGAGTGTCACCAGGGTGATATTCTCTTGCTGGATGGTCTCGGCCCGCAAGAATTGGTTAATCAAAATCGACTGCCCGTAGGTGGGCACCAGCATAGAAGTCAGGCTGCTTTTAACCGGCAAAAACCCCAGGAAAGCCCCGGGCAGGCCAACCACCATGGGCAAAAACGACAGGTAGGTTTGCGCCTCTTTAAAACTGCGCGTAAAGGTCGCCACCACCATCTGCATGGACGAGGCCAACAACACCATTGGAACGCACAGCCAGAAGATATTCCACAGCACATCCTGGCCGACGCTGATCTTAAAACCAACGTATTCTTCCAGCGGGATCACATTAAACCCAATACCAAACAGCAGCAGAGTCAGGCCCAGGCTGAGCAGTGAGAACGGCAGCGACGCCAGGTATTTTCCCATGACAAACTCGCTGCGGTACACCGGATTAATCAATAACGGCTCCAGCGAGCCGCGCTCACGCTCCCCGGCGGTCGCGTCGATCACCACGTACATGCCCCCCAAAAAGATGGTCATGATCAACAGAAAAGGCATCATGTTAAGGAAAATGATCGATTGGCTCTGCGGCGTGGATACGTCAATACTGCTGATGGTCAGCACATTGGTCAGCGATGGGTCAACCCCCCTGGCCTGCAGGCGCATATTGCCCATCATGCCTTCATAGAATAGCAGCAGGCTGCGCAGCCGCTGCACATCCGCGCTGGCAGACTGGCGCGAGGTATCCAGGATAACTTCCATGGCGGCGGGCAGCCCCTGGCTCATCTGCTGGCGGTACCCTGGCGATATGACCAGCACCAGGTTGACCTGCCCCTCGCGCACGGCAGAGCGCGGGTCTGCCGGGGCAGGTTGGATTTCAACATTGTTTTCTTTCAGAAAAGCAATTAAATCGGGGGCATGCTCGGCTCCCAGCGTTGGCAAAACCAGGGGGGCCTCGGCAGTTTCGCGGATCAGCGATTTTCCCACCACCATAATTAAAGCGATCAGGAAGACCGGCATAAAAACCGGAGTCAGCAGGGAAGAAGAAATGGAGCGCCGGTCACGCAGGTTGTCCAGCACTTCTTTCATAAAAACCACCCAGATACGCCTCATTGTTGCAATCCTTCTTCCGAGCCAATCGTGGCCACAAAGGCGTCTTCCAGCGTAGGTTTTCCGGTAGACTTGATTAACTCATCCGCGGAACCCGCCGCGACCACTTCGCCATGCGCAACCACTACAATGCGATCGCACAGCATGGATACTTCCTGCATGACATGCGACGAAAACAACACGCACTTGCCCTCATCCCGCAGTTTGCGGATAAATGACCGCATGGAGCGGGTGCTCATCACGTCCAGCCCGTTGGTCGGCTCATCCAGCAGGATGTTCTGCGGGTCATGCACCAGGGCGCGGGCAATCGATACCTTCATGCGCTCGCCCGTTGAAAAGCCCTCGGTGCGCCGGTCGATAATTTCATCCATCTCCAGCAGGCCGCACAAATCCCGGATGCGAGCTTCCAGGACTTTTTTCGCCATCCCGTGCAGTTCGCCATAATAACGGATGTTTTCGCGGGCCGTCAGCCGGGGATACAGGCCGTGACTATCCGGCAGCGCGCCAATACGGCGCTGCGCTTTGATCGCCTCGTGCACCACGTTCAGGCCATCGATGAACACATCGCCGCTGTCGGGCTTGAGAATGGTATACAGCACCCGCAGCGTGGTAGTTTTCCCGGCCCCATTCGGCCCTAACAAGCCGGTCACATGCCCATTTTCCGCCCGGAAAGTGACGTTCTTTAAAGCCCTGACTTTGCCAAA
>CAIQIV010000721.1 GCA_903871905.1 uncultured Chloroflexota bacterium
CGGATACCACCTTTGGGCGCATCCTGCGCCTGGTCGAGCAGGCCGAGGCCAACCGCGCCCAGGTCCAGCGGATTGCCGACCGCTTCTCTGCCTACTTCCTGCCTGTGGTGCTGGCGATAGCCCTACTAACCCTGGTCTTGCGCCGTGACCCACTGGCTGCCGCGGCCGTGCTGGTGGTAGCCTGCTCTTGCTCCTTCGCCCTGGCTACTCCGATTGCCGTGTTAGCCTCCATCGGCGCCGGGGCTAAACACGGTCTGCTGATCAAAGGGGGCCGCTGCCTGGAACTGCTGGCTCAGGCGGATGTGCTGTTGATTGACAAAACTGGTACCCTGACCCTGGGCCTGCCCCAGGTCAGCCAGATCATCTCCCTGGATGGGCGTCCGGAGCTGGATATCCTGTCCCTGGCCGCTGCTGCCGAGCGCTATTCTGAGCATCCCCTGGCCGGGGCTGTGCGCTGCCAGGCGGTGCAGCACGGCCTGCAGCTTGGTGAGCCGCAGGACTTTGCCGCCCTGCCCGGCGCGGGCGTTCGTGCAAGCGTGCAGGGATTATTGATTGAGGTAGGGGGGGCGAGCCTGGGCCGCGAGCTGCCATCTCTGCCTGCCTCCTTTGACCCTGCCGGCAGGACGCTGGTCCACGTCTTTGTCGATGGTCAGCCTGTTGGCCTGCTGGCGCTGCAAGACACCCTGCGCCCGGAGGTTCCGGACGCGCTGCGCCAGGTGCGGGAGCTGGGCATTGGGACCATTGAGCTGCTCACCGGTGACAGCGAATCGGTCGCTGCTCCCCTGGCTGCCGGCCTGGGCCTGTCCTATCGCGCGGGCATGCTCCCCGAGCACAAGATCGATGTTGTCCGCCAGTACCAGGCGCAGGGGCGCGTGGTGTTGATGGTTGGCGACGGGGTCAACGATGCCCCGGCCCTGGCCCAGGCGGATGTTGGCATTGCCATGGGGGCGGCTGGCTCCCAGGTGGCCATTGATGCTGCCCACGTCGCCCTGATGCGCGAGGATTGGACCCTGGTGCCGCATCTGCTGCGGATTGCCCGCCGCACGGTGCGCACCATCCGGGGCAACCTGTGGTTCACCGTGATTTACAACGTCCTCGGCCTCTCCCTGGCCGCGCTGGGCTATCTTCCGCCCATGCTGGCTGCTGCCGCCCAATCCCTGCCAGACCTGGGCATCCTGGCCAACTCCTCCCGCCTGCTGCAGGCAAATCCCATCCAGAAGGAAACACAATGAGCGATCAACAGGTTATTTTCTCCATGGTGCGCGTGGGCCGCGTCTTCCCACCCACCAACAAACAGGTCATCCGCGATATTTCGCTTGGCTTCTATTATGGGGCTAAGATCGGAGTCCTCGGTTTAAACGGCTCCGGTAAGAGCACCCTGCTGCGTATCATCGCCGGCAAAGACCAGGGCTACACCGGGGAGGTGACCTTTTCCAAGGGGTACACGGTGGGGATGCTCGACCAGGAGCCGGAGTTGGACGCCGCCCGCACGGTCCGTCAGGTAGTCGAGGAGGCAGTGCAGCCCATTGTCGATATGCTGCAGCGCTTTGAAGATGTTTCCAACCAGTTTGCCGAGCCGGATGCAGATTTTGATGCCCTGATTGCCGAGCAGTCCCGCCTGCAGGACGAGCTGGACAAAGTGGATGGCTGGAACCTGGACAGCCGCCTGGAGCTTGCCATGGACGCCCTGCGCTGTCCGCCGGGGGACACCCCGGTATCGGTGCTTTCTGGCGGCGAGCGCCGCCGCGTGGCCCTCACCCGCTTGCTGCTCACCGAGCCGGACATCTTGCTGCTCGACGAGCCCACCAACCACCTGGATGCCGAGTCGGTGGCCTGGCTGGAGCGCCATCTGCAGCAGTACAAGGGTACCGTCATTGCTGTCACCCATGACCGTTACTTCCTGGATAACGTTGCCGGCTGGATCCTGGAACTGGACCGCGGCTTTGGCATCCCCTGGAAGGGCAACTACTCTTCCTGGCTGGAACAGAAAGAAGAGCGCCTGCGCCGTGAGGAGAAGGCTGAGGGCAAGCGTATCCAGACCCTGGAGCGCGAACTGGAGTGGATCCGCATGTCACCCCGGGCGCGCCAGTCCAAGGGCAAGGCGCGCTACACTGCCTATGAAACCCTGCTCAGCCAGGAAGCCGAGCAGCGCCGCGAAAACCTGGAGATCTATATCCCACCCGGCCCGCGCCTGGGGGATATTGTCATTGACCTCAAGGGCGTCTCCAAGGCTTATGGGGAACGCCTGCTGCTGGACAAGATTGACCTGAGCATCCCACCCGGCAGCATCGTTGGCGTCATCGGTCCCAACGGGGCGGGCAAGTCCACCCTGCTCAAGCTGATCACCGGGTCGGAGAAACCCGATGCGGGGACTATCCGCATTGGCGAAACCGTTCACCTGGCCTATGTCGACCAGAGCCGGGAGACGCTGGATGCCGAAAAAACGGTATTCGATGAGATCTCTGGCGGTGAGGAGCAGATCGACCTGGGCGGACGCAAGCGCAATGCCCGCGCCTATGTGGCATCCTTCAACTTCCTGGGCGCAGATCAGCAGAAAAAGGTCGGCGTGCTCTCAGGCGGTGAGCGCAACCGCGTCCACCTGGCCAAAACCCTGCGCAGCGGCGGCAACGTGATCCTGCTCGATGAGCCGACCAATGACCTGGACGTCAATACCCTGCGCGCCCTGGAAGAAGCGCTGGAAACCTTCGCCGGCTGCGCCGTGGTCGTCTCGCACGACCGCTGGTTCCTGGACCGCGTGTCCACCCACATCCTGGCCTTCGAGGGCGATTCGCAGGTCTTCTGGTCGGTGGGGAACTGGTCGGATTACGAGACCGACCGCAAGCGCCGCCTGGGTAAGGACGCCGAAACCCCGCACCGCATTAAATATCGCAGTTTGACCAGGTAAATGTCATCACGAGCCTGCAAAGCAATCCCCCACTCCAGGTGGGGCGGCTTCGTTCCTCGCCGCGACATTCAGTTACTGCTTACATTGCAAATAATCTGGTGATTGGCATTGAAAACGGTCGATTCTTTACCCACCTTGGATTATGATGATGCTTATGCCACCTGCCTAAAAACTTATGCCGCCTTGTGTATTTACCTCCCCGTTGAAGGAGATCCGCAGGCGCTTTCGGCGGAGTTGGGGATCCTACACCACGTGGCAGGCCACCCAGTGCTCCTCCGCTGCCTTGCGCCACTCCGGCACCGCAGTCGAGCATACCGGCGCTGCCAGCGGGCAGCGCGGGTGGAAGCGGCAGCCTGGCGGTGGATTGATCGGGCTGGGCACCTCGCCGGTTAGTGCAATGCGCTTGCGCGCCCGGTCCTTTTTGGGATCGGGGATCGGCACCGCCGAGAGCAGCGCCTGCGTGTACGGGTGCAGTGGGTGTTCATACAGTTCATCCCGCTGCGCCAGCTCCACCATCACCCCCAGGTACATTACCGCCACCCGGTCGCAGATGTGGCGCACCATGCTCAAGTCGTGGGCAATAAACAGGTAGGTCAGCCCGAGCTGGTCCTGCAGGTCCTCCAGCAGGTTGACTACCTGCGCCTGGATCGACACATCCAGCGCCGAGATCGGCTCGTCGCATACGATGAAGTGCGGGTTGGAGGCCAGCGCCCGGGCGATGCCGATGCGCTGCCGTTGCCCGCCGGAGAACTCGTGCGGGAAGCGGTTAATGGCATGCCCGCTTAGCCCCACCAGTCTTAGCAGCTCCTGCACCCGCTCGGTGCGCTCCTTTTCGTTCTCCGCCAGCTGGTGCACCCGCAGCGGCTCGCTGATGATGGCGTTCACCGTCCAGCGCGGGTTGAGCGAG
>CAIQIV010000722.1 GCA_903871905.1 uncultured Chloroflexota bacterium
CAGGCGGCCAAAGCCAGCCAGGCGGAAGTGCGCCTCAGCCTGGACGCCCAGGGCGCCGAGTACCAGTCCTTCTGGATCGACTACGTGATCGCCGTCAGGAGCTCCAACCGCGCCGCATTCAACAAGCTGCTCAGGCAGCCGGAAGTCGAGTCGCTGCGCGCCCTGCGCCAGATCCACATCCCCGAGCCGAAAAAAGCGCCGGCTGCCAGCCTCAGCCCCGCCGCCATAGAGCCCAACCTGGCGCACATTGGGGCTGACCAGGCCTGGGCGCTGGGTTACACCGGGCAGGGGATGGTGGTGGCCAACATCGACACCGGCGTCCGCTACACCCACGCCGCGCTCCAGAGCCACTACCGCGGCTACCTGGGCGGCTCCAGCTTCAACCACAACTACAGCTGGTGGGACCCCTACGGCGGCTACACCAGCGCCCCGGGTGACTACAATGGGCACGGCTCGCATACCATGGGCATCATGGTGGGGAACGACGGCAGCGCCAACCAGACCGGCATGGCCCCCGGCGCCCGGTGGATCGCCTGCGCGGCCTGCAACAGCAACACCTGCTCAGACGCGGCCCTGCTGGAGTGCGCCGAGTTTGTCACCGCTCCCTGGGACCTGAACAAAGCCAACCCAGACCCGGATCAGCGCCCCATGGTGGTCAACAACTCCTGGGGGGACTGCGCCCAAAGCTACGATTCCTGGTTCCGGGGGGTGGTGGACGCCTGGCAGGCCGCCGGCATTTACCCGGTCTTCTCCGCCGGCAACGCCAGCAACTGCAGCTACGCTGAACCGCCGGGGCTGAACACGGTGGGCAACCCGGCGCGCTACGGCAACGTCACTGCAGTAGGCTCCAGCACTCGCGATACCAGCCAGTACGCACCGCACTCCAATTGGGGGCCCGGCGACAACCTGGACACGATCAACCCCAACCCGGACAGCGCCTTTGGCCAGCACCTGAAGCCCCAGGTGGTGGCCCCCGGGGTCAATATCCGCTCTGCGGTGAACACCAGCGACAGCGCCTACGAGGCCTGGGACGGCACCTCCATGTCCGCCCCGCACGTCAGCGGCCTGGTGGCGCTGGTCCTGCAAGCCGCCCCCTGCCTGATCGGCGATTATGCCGGGGTTGAGACGCTCATCGAAAACACGGCGCAGCCCATCGCCTATAACACCGGGGGCTCCCCGGCGCCCCCGCCGGGCAACGCCATCAACTACGCCACCGGTCACGGCGAGATCGACGCCCTGGCCGCGGTGCAGGCTGCCAGCAGCATCTGCGCTCCTCCTGCCACCCTGGAAGGCCAGGTCACGCAGGCAGGCACTGGCACACCGATCACCGGCGCTGCCGTCAGCGCCGCTGCATCCTATAACACATTCCAAACGCTGACCGACCAGCAGGGGAATTACGCGCTGTCGCTGCCTTCCGGCGTATACACGGTGACCTATTCCGCCTATGGCTACCTGGACAGCACCATCCCAGGGCTCTCGATCGCCAACACCCTCACCCGGAATGTGGCCCTCAGCCCTGCCCCGCGCTACACCTTGCAAGGCAAAGTGACCGACGCCAACGGCGGCTACGGGCTGTACTCCCACCTGACCATTGACGGCGAGCCGGGCGCCTCGCTTTGGAGTGATCCATTCTCCGGGCATTACCAGGTGGATCTGCCGGCAGGCGTCACGCTGACTTTGCACGCCGCCCCCGTTGTCCCGGGCTACCCGACCGCCACCGTGACCCTTCCCCCGCTGACCGGCAGCCTGGTACAGGACTTTTCGCTGCAGCCCGACCCGGTCACCTGCCAGGCGCCAGGCTACCGGCGCATGGGGCTGAGCGAAAACTTCGACAGTCTCACGCCTCCAGCGTTGCCCACCGGCTGGGCCGTTAGCGGCGGAGGCGGGGGCAGCGGCGCCTGGGCCACTCACCTGGGAACCTCCCACCCCTTTGACGAGCAGGCCCACAGCCTGCCCAACGTGGCATTTTTTAACTCCTACACCGCCCCGGCCGGGGATGTGCTGCGGCTGTACTACACCGCCCCCCTGGACTTCACCACGCTGAGCAGCCCGCTCGTCTCCTTATGGATGTACCACGATCCAGAATACATCGACGACGACCGCCTGCAAGTCCAGGTCTCGCTCAACGACGGCGCCACCTGGGACAACGCCGGCAGCGCCATCTACCGCTACCGCAGCAGCAGCGGCTGGCTGCAGCACACCGTGGACCTGAGCGCCTACCAGGACGAAACTCAGGTGCTGATCGGCTTCCTGGGGGTCAGCGATTATGGCAATGACCTCAACCTGGATGACATCCAGGTGGGCGGCAGCGGCGGAAGCTGCGCCTACCAGGGCGGCGGGCTGGCCGCCGGCTGGGTCACGGACGCCAACACCGGGCTGGGGCTGGCCGGCGCCAGCGTCTCCAACGACAGCGGCGAAAGCGCCATCACCCTGGCCGCGCCAGGCGACCCGGCTGCGGCAGGCGGGTTCTATGCCCTGGGGTCCCCCACCGGGACCCGTCTCCTGACCGCCACCCTGGAGGGCGGCTACCAGCCCATCTCGCACACCGCTCTGATCCTCACCGGCGAGACCGTGGAGCAGGATTTTGCCCTGCCCGCCGGGCAGCTGGAGGCCTCCGCACACGGCCTGAGCGCCAGCCTCCTCCAGGGCGCCGCCGCCGACCTGTCCCTGGTGATCTCCAACACCGGCGGTGTTGGGCTGAGCTGGGTGGTCAGCGGCACGCAGGCGCTGCAGTCGGCCCTCGCCCCGGCCGCCTTCCCCCTGGTGGACTGGCTGTCTGCTGCCCCTATCAGCGGCAGCCTGGCCGCCGGCCCCGGCAGCCAGCAGGCGCTGCAGATCCACCTGGATGCCGGCGCCCCAGGGGTGACCCAGCCGGGGGTGTATCACGCCTGGCTGCACCTCGGCGCAGATACCCCCTACCCCAGCCTGGCGCTGCCCGTCACCCTGACCGTGAGCTCGCTCGCCAGCATGGGCCGGCTGGCGGGCCGGGTGGACACCCTGGGCCGCTGCGAGGCTGGCCCGGCTGTCCCGCTTGACCAGGTGAAGATCGCCATCCTCTCCCGGTCCGGAGCGGCGGCCGAAACATCCAGCGCGGCTGACGGCAGCTATGCCTACCCATTGACCTCGGAAGACGCCCCCTACCAGGTGCAGGTCTCCGCCGCCGGCTACCTCATCCAATCTTACAGTAACATCCCCATCAGCGCCGGCATGACCACCACCCTGGATGCCCGGCTGCGCCTGCTGCAGCCCTGCGTCAGCGCCGCGCCCGCCAGCCTGGCCCCCAGCGTGGTGCAACAGCACTCGCTCACCCTGTCCCTGGCCGTGAGCAACCTGGGCGCCGCGGCCACCCCGTATAACCTGAGCGGGATCAGCCCGGGGACTGCGGCCGCCGGCATCCCCTGGGTGCAGGCACTCCCCTCCAGCGGGGTGCTGGATAGCGGCGGGCAGGCGGACATCCTGGTGACCTTCACCGCCCTCCCCACCATGACGGTCGGCCAGGTCTACACCGGCACCCTGCTGCTGTCCACCACCGACCCGCAGATCCAACTGCCGCTGCAGATGACCGTGCTGGACGCCTTCCGCCTGCGGCTGCCGCTCATCCAGCACCGCTAGCGGCTGCGCCTGTTAAAAACTCAGGGGCCGCCTGTTTTTTAGCGGCCCCTGTGCGTTTAATCCTGGCTCTTCACCCCATCTTCCACCGGTTTTGCCTTCTTGCGCTGGCGCAGCGCGTAGCGGACGATCACCACCACCACCACGATGAACAGGTACGCCCCGGCAGCCAGGATGCTCAGCGGCAGGGTGACAATCCCCAGCCAGCCCATCATCCCCATGGTGTACAGCTCCTGGCCCTTGTCCACCCCATTCACCACGCAGGGGTGGATGCTGCCCTCATCCAGCTGGCAGCCGTTGGCGTTGGCAATACTGCCAGCAGCCATCACAAAGAAAAAAGGTGAGAAGCCCAGCAGCAGAATGCCCAGCACCACCACGGCATGGATAGTAATCCACATCCAGTTCTTCATTGACATATCCTTTCATACATCAAGCACCGGTAATAAACTTTTTCAAATCCAGTCAGGAACAGAACGGGCAAATTATAACCCACCCGCGCCGCTACTCTGCGCACAGCCTCTCGGCCGTAAACTGCTCGCAGATCAGGATGTTGATCCAGCGGGCGCGCAGCGCACCCAGGATGGCGGCGTACTTGCGCCGCCCGCCGGCCACGCCCACCGCCCGCTCCACCTTGCGCAGCTCCTCCAGCCCCATGGAGATCACCCGGCTGGTCAGCACCCCCTCCACCGGCTTGCCCCAGGCATCGTAGAAATGCAGCAGGATGTCCCCCACCGCCCCGTGCTCGCTCAGCGCCGCCAGCTCCTTCTCGCTGAAGATGTTGCCCGAAGCCGCCAGCAGGTGCGACGGCTCTACCGCCCCGATGCCCACCAGCGCCGTGGTGACCCGCGGGTACAGGGCGAACACCCCGCGCACGTTCTCGTCCTCCGCCAGCACGCGCAGCGCCGCCTCCGAGCCCACCACCCCCGGCACCGGCAGGAACACCGCCGTCCCGCTCACCA
>CAIQIV010000723.1 GCA_903871905.1 uncultured Chloroflexota bacterium
AGATTTTCTCCCCCTTCCCGACACTTTTTAGCGGGAATGGGGCCGGGGGGATGGGTGTGATTTGTGGCAATCGCGGCTTAAAATAAGATGCGATTGCCCTACCGCCTACGAGTTCTTTAGCAGGATTTGCACCCTCCTCCATTGCACGCCGGTATACAATAGGGTATATTAAGCCCATGTCCGAAACAACAGCTGTTCCACCCTCCTTCTCCACCCAGGCCGAATTAACCTTTGCCAACCACATCGACCATTTCCTGGCGCGCGTCGGCTACCGGCGCGGCAGCCACCGGGTCACCCCCGGCCTTTACCGGATCGGGAACCCGGGGCGCAGCTCACCGGTCTTCGTCACCGGCAACTACACCCTCAGCTTCGACGCCCTGCGCTCGGTCCTCAAGGGTATTCCCGCCCATATCCTGGTGCTGGACACGAAGGGGATCAACGTGTGGTGCGCGGCCGGGAAAGGCACCTTCGGGACAGATGAACTGGTCCACCAAATCGAAGCCACGCAACTGGCCGGGGTAGTCGATCACCGCAGCCTGGTCCTGCCGCAGCTCGGCGCACCGGGGGTATCCGCCCACGAGGTCAAAAAACGCAGCGGGTTCCGGGTGGAATACGGCCCGGTGAGGGCCAGGGACCTTCCGGAATACTTGAAAACTCGCAAGGCCACCCCCGAGATGCGCCTGGTGCGTTTTCCCCTGTGGGAACGCTTCATCCTGACCCCCATCGAGCTGGTACATACCCTCCTCCCCATGCTGGCAGCAGCGCTGGTCTTCTATTTGATTGACGGATTGTTCGGGGCAGCGCTGGCAGCATCTTCCATCCTGGCCGGGTCGGCCCTGTTCCCCATCCTCTTGCCCTGGATCCCGGGGCATGAATTCAGCCTGAAGGGGTTCATCCTGGGGTGGACTGTCGTTCTGTTCTTTACCCTTGCCCGCCTGTCAGGAACCTCGCATCTCACCGGGTGGAGTGAGCTGATGCAGACGGCAGCCTACCTGCTGGGTCTGCCACCGGTGACGGCTTTCCTGGCGCTCAACTTCACCGGCTCGACAACCTTCACCTCGCCTACAGCTGTACGGAGCGAGATTTTCAAATACGTTCCGATCATGGCCTGGTCATGCGGGGCAGGCATCATCCTGTTGATCGCCAGCCTCGTGCTTAGATTTATGAGAGGTTAACCATGACTGCTGTTTCCGGGCGTGTCAATACGCTCTACTATGACCCTGAAAGCTGCATCAACTGCGGCATGTGCATCGCTGTCTGCCCACACGCAGTGTTCGCCGCCGGTGAAAAAGCCGTCCGGCTGGTGCGGGCAGAGGATTGCATGGAATGCGGAGCCTGCCAGCGCAACTGCCCCTCCTTTGCCATCGTGGTCGACAGCGGGGTGGGCTGCGCGGCAGCCATGATCAGCGCCGCTCTGAAGGGCAAGCCCATGTCCGAAGGCACCTGCGAGTGCGGAGGCAGCGACTGCTGCTGAACCATTTACTTACACACAATATCGAATTCAACTTCGTTTGAGGTCATTGGGTCGG
>CAIQIV010000724.1 GCA_903871905.1 uncultured Chloroflexota bacterium
AATTGGGTCAACAGCTACGAGGCGCTGATCGTGCCCTGGATCGCCAACGCCAGCGGCATTTTTCTCTTACGCCAATTTTTCCTTGACATCCCCCAAGACTTGATAGATGCAGCCCGAATTGACGGCTGCTCTCATTTCGGGGCATTCCAGCGAATCGTGATCCCGAACTCTATCCCGGCTTTGATCACTTTTTCGCTCATTCGCTTCCAATCCAGCTGGGATGCCTTCTTCTGGCCATTGATCGTCGCGCCGGGCCCGGATAAACGGGTGGTCCAGATTGCGATCGCCACCTTTACCACCGAAGTGATGACCCAATGGGAATTGACTTTTACCGCCGCCACAGTGGCAACTCTGCCAATCATGCTGCTGTTTATTCTCTTACAGCGATACTACGTGCGCGGCGTCATGATGACCGGCCTGAAAGGATAATTCTGATGACACTAAAACTCTATATTGCCGGACCGTTATTTACTCCCTATCACCGTGCTTTCCACGCCCGCAATGCTTTTAGATTGAGGGAAGAAGGATTTGTCTGCTTCGTACCTCACGAGCGCAGCGTGGCGCGCGCCTTTGAATGGGATACCGGTACCCCAACAACCCCTCTCGGTATTTTTGACGATGATTACGACATGGTCGCAAAATCAGACGCGATCATTGCTCTCCTCGATGATCCCGACATCAGCAGCGGGCTTGCTTGCGAAATAGGATTATTTTGGGCCATGAAACAGCGCAATCCCGCCAAGAAAGGCGTGTTGGGATTACTCACCGATGAGCGCGCCTATCGCCGTGACAGCGCCGGGGTTCCAGCCGTCAATGCATTTACTCTGGGCTGCATCCTGGACATTGGTTGTGTCTATCAAACACTTGATCAAGTTATCACCCACCTGAAAGGCTGGGAAGCCGGGCAGGAAATGCCCAAAGGAGTCATTGTGCCATGAAGATCGTTCTAACTGGTATCAGCGCCACACCCTACGCACGTGAATATATTTCCAACGCAGCCCAAACCCTACGGCAGCGCGGGCATCAGGTGTTTGTCCCGCACGAAGGTGGCTGGTCAGCGCCTGAAAAACCTGCAGCCGCCAACCTTTTTGATTTTGAGTCTACATTTCAAGCATTGCAAGAAGCCGATTTGATGATGGCCATTCTGGATGGTTACAGCGTTGACGATGCCGTTGCAACCCAGGTCGGGATCTTCTACACATTGGCCCGTCTGGGTGAAAAGAAACGCCAGATGATCGGAATATTACACGACACCCGCGTTGCCGGTTGGAGTTGGAACGGGGAAGACAAAGCCCTTGCGCCCCAGGTGAGGCAATGCATCCACACATATGGTAAAGTGTATCCCAACTTATCGAAAGCAATGTCAGCCCTGGAGCAGAAAGCGGAGTAAATATGCGCCTTTATATCGCCGGTCCGCTGTTCTCACCTTACCATCGCGACTTTCACGCTGAGAATATTCGCCGTCTGCGTGCCGCCGGATTTGATTGTTTCGTGCCTCAGGAACAAGAACATAATGCCCATCGATCAACCAGCGTTCCCGCCCGGGTCTTTGCAGTCGATTTAGCTGGGGTCCAATCCGCCAATGCCCTGATTGCCCTGCTTGATGATCCCGATGTCAGCAGCGGGACAGCCTGTGAAATGGGCATATTCTATGAGTTGATGCAGCACGACCCTTCTAAAGTGGGTATGCTGGGGATCCTGACGGATTATCGCCCACGCCTGCGCGATACCAGCAACGTTGGCGAAAGCATCAATTTTTTCACTCTGGGTTGTATCGAGAAAGTCGGGAAGATCTATCCATCCGTCGATGGCGTCATTGAACATCTTGGGCGCTGGCGAGATCGATTAGAAGCCCAAAAATAAGCCTGGTTAACCTCAATTCGGGATAAGCCCTGAATGTTTAATTTCTTGTCATTGCGAGCGGTTTTTGCGAAGCAACCCCCCGGATGGGGGGCAATCTCCATTTTCAAGTATGCTGGGGGACTGCTTCGCTCCGCTCCATTAGACTTAGAAAAACTTGAGGTAAGATAATGGTAACCGAACAGGAACTGAATAAGTCTATCACGCTCGAAGGAAAGCAACCTATACTGCGAAGCAGACCCAGTTCCTGTGTGGATCAGGCTAAATAGCATTGGCGCCTCCAAAGGCTACTAAATGGAGAAAGTCGTATCCACCGCGTTCGGTTGCCATTATCTCTCAGGTGGAGGATATCATGAACAAACCTCAGTACTATGTTGGCATCGATGTTGCCTCGGCGACCTTTACCAGTGCGGTGGGCAGCATGGGTGAAAAGTGGCAAATTAGCGTGAAACCGGCGCAATTTGCGAATGAATATGACAGCTTTGCCAGGTATCTGAAATGGCTGCAGGATCATGGCGTAAAACCCGAGAACAGTGTGATCTGCATGGAAGCGACCGGGGTGTATAACGAACTCCTGGCCCATTTTCTGGTCGCCAATCAGTATGCGGTGGCGATTGAGCCACCCTTGAAGGTCAAACGCGCATTCAAACCGGAAGGACACAAAAGCGATCCGGTGGACAGCTGCCAGATCGGTGAATATGCTTACCGTTTCTGGGACGAATTGTCGCTGTGGGCTCCCCGCCAGGAAATCCTGGAGCAAATCAAGACCTTGCTGACCACCCGCGAGCAATTTGTGGTGGATAAAACGGGACATCAGAACTCCTTGAAAGCTCTGCAACGCAAGATGATCCGTACTTCCCTGGCCGAAGAAATGCACGAAAAGGCGATCGGCGAACTGAAGACGCACATCCGCCAGATCGAAACTGAAATCCAGCGCTTGATTGACCAGGACCCCGATCTGCGCAGCAAGGTGGCCTTGTTGATCAGTATTCCGGGGGTGGGGATGTTGTTGGCCGCCCATATGTTGATCGCCTTCCAGTCTGCCGCCAACCCCATGTCTCCCAAGAGCCTGGCAGCTTTTATTGGCATCTGCCCTTACGAAGACTCCAGCGGAACTTCGCTGCGGCATACACCCACCTCCCGGCATTATGGACCGCCTGGCCTGCGCAAGTTGCTGTATCTGGCGGCACTTTCGCTCCGTACCCATAATTTCCAATTCAAATCCTATTTCCTACGTAAGGTCCAGGAGGGCAAACCCAAACAACTGGTCATCAACAATATTGCCAATAAGCTCCTCAAAATCATGGTAGCGGTGGTGCGAACCAAGACCCAATTCATTGCCAATTACCGCTCGGTCAACCCTGGCCTCTTGAAAACAGCCTTGACAAAATCATAGCATTCGCAATTAAGACACAGTTTGGGTGATTCTGGTACTTTGCGGAATAGCCCTGGCGCTGACGAGAGTCAGGGTTGACGCGCGCCTGCTTCCGGCATAAAATATTAGAGTGCTAATTATTAGCT
>CAIQIV010000725.1 GCA_903871905.1 uncultured Chloroflexota bacterium
ACCCCCACCGGGCCGGCCTTCGAGGGCGCCCACGTGGAGTATGGCATGCGCGCCGCAGAGGGCGCCATTGAGCGCGTTCAGATTGACCCCGAGACCAAACAGCCGCGCTTCAAAGTCATCGGCTCGGACACCTGGTCGGATGACGGCGGCGTCCCCGCCCCGGCACGCGGTATCTGCGGCTCAGGGATCATCGACGCCGTCGCCGAGCTGTACCGCGCCGGCATCATCCGCCCCGACGGGCGCTTCATCAACCAACAGGAGCACAACCTGGGACGCGAAAAAGGCGGCCCGGCCTTCACCCTGGCGCGCCCGGACCAAACCAGCAGCGGCGGCGAGATCCCCATCACCCAGGAGGATGTGCGCCAGATCCAGCTTGCCAAGGCGCCGCTGTATGTGGCTGCCCATTACCTGCTCAAAACGTTTGGCATCGAGCACCCCGACCGCATCCTGCTGGCCGGCGGTTTTGGCTCCTATATCGACCCGCTGAAAGCCATGATGCTCGGCATGATCCCCGACTGCCCGCTGGACCGGGTGCACGCCGTGGGCAACTCGGCCGGGGATGGGGCGCGCCTGGCGCTGCTGGACCGCGAAAAGCGCCGGGAAGCGGTGGATCTGCTGGGCCGGCTGGAGCGCATCGAGCTGCCCGTCCAGCCCGGCTTCCAGGACCAGTTTATGCTTGCCCTGAGCTTCCCGCACATGCTGGACCCATACCCCCACCTGGAGGGCTACGCCCCGCCGCGCAAGACCGACCCCATGGCAAAGCGGTTTATCCGCACAGCCCCCAGCGGGTGATGACCCTGCACCCATCTCAACCCACTTTCCAATAAGGAGGCACACCTATGAACCAGCAAGAACTACTGGAAAAAATCAAAGAAGCTGTGATGGATGGCGACGATGACCTGGCAGTGGAGGCCGCCGGCCAGGCGCTGCAGTCCGGCATCCCGGCGCTGTCCATCCTGAACGACGGCCTGATGGCCGGCGCCGATGTGGTGGGCAAGAAGTTCGAGACCGGCGAGTATTTCTTGCCGCAGCTGATGCTCACCGGGCGGGCGATTAAAGCCGCCATGGCGGTCATCGAGCCCGATCTCAAGTCCGGCCTGGCTGGCGCACAGGCAGCTGAGGCGGGGGTGGTGGTGCTCGCCACGGTGCAGACCGACATCCACGACATCGGCAAGAACATCGTCGGCTCCATGCTCACCGCATCCGGCTTTGTGGTCTTTGACCTGGGCGTGGATGTGCCGATCAAGACCATCATCGCCAAGGCTCAGGAGGTCAAAGCCGACATCATCGGCTGCTCGGCGCTGCTGACCACCTCGATGCCCTTCATGCGCGACTTGGTTGACCTGCTGGGCGCCATGGGCCAGCGCCAGGCGTTCAAAGTGATGGTCGGCGGGGCTTCGGTGACCCCGGAGTTCAGCGAGCGCATCGGCGCCGACGGCACGGCCCCCAACGCCGTGCAGGCGGTGCAGTTGGCGCGGCGCCTGGTCAGCCAGCGGCGCGCCGAGGCAGGAGGCGCAGCATGATCCACAACTACCTGGAAATCATCGATCGCGCCAACAGCGGCCCTTACCTCTCCGAAGAAAACTGGGACCTGGAAAAGGTGGCCATGACCACCATGAAGCTGGTGCGGCGCCACAAGCTGGCCTGGAACCCGGAGCAGATCATCACCGACGACCCCGGTCTGGCGGACGCGATCTTTGCCGCCGGTCTCGAGCTGGCTTTGGCGGTTGGCGCTTACTCGCGCACCACCGGGCGCATCCTGCACTTTGAGCGCGGCGAGCTGGAGCAGGGGATGCGCAGCATGCCGCAGTCGCTGGTGATGGGCGAGGGCAAGGATGCGCGCACGCTGTTTGCCCGCCGCATCCTGGACGAGCGCCCGCCGCTGGTGTGGGCCGGCAACCCGGGCGCCCCCCATCCCGAGGCGTTGTTCCAGCCGTGCGTGATGAGTTGGGCGCAGGAGCCAGTGGTGGATATGATCACCTGCGGCTCGCTGGCCGCGGTGGACGGGCGCGAGGTGCGCACCGCCGACCCGACCGAGATCCTGGCTACGCGGCGTGAGCTGCAGTACCTGCGCCAGGCGCTCAAGCGCGTCGGCCGCCCGGGCATGGGCATGCTGGCCGCCCAATCCAGCGTCTCCGAACTGGGCGACCTGGCCGTCACCCACCCGGACTACCTGCGCCCGTGCGACTCGCACCTGGTGCCCATGCTCAACGAGCTCAAGCTGGACAACCGCAACATCGCCCGGGCGGTGAACTCGCTGGAGTACGGCATGCGCAACGCCGCCCTGTTCTGCGTGATCGTTGGCGGCCTGGGCGGGGATGCCCCCGGCTCGGCGGTGGTGTGCGCTGCCTCCTTCATCCTGGGCAACCTGACCTGCCTGTCAGACTACCAGCTGCTGCATCCAATCCACATGCGCCACGTGGCCACCACCACCCGCGGCGTGTTGTGGGTGGAGAACATCGTCCAGCAGGCCTTTGCCCGCAACGCCCCGTGTATCATCGTCAGCGACATCTACCCCAAGAGCGGGGCGCTGACCCGCGAGCTGCTGTACGAGACGGCGGCGAATGCGCTGGTCATCACCGTCAGCGGCGGCCACCTGGAGGGGGTCGGCTCGGCGGATGGGCGCGTGCCAAACGCCACCGGGCTGGAGTGCCGCCTGATGGGAGAGGTCGGCCACGCCGCCGTGCGCCAGGGCCTGTCTTTGAACCAGGCCAACGAGCTGGTGCTCAAACTGCTGGCTAAGTACGAGCACGTCTTTGACTTGCCGGGCGGCAACCCGGGGCAGAGCTTTGACCAGGCCTACGACCTGCAGACCCTCAAGCCCCGCCCCGAATGGGAGCAAATGTACCTGGAGGTCAAGGCCGAGCTGCGCCAGATGGGCCTGGAAGCGCTGGTTTAGACCGGTTCCCAACGCCACAATGCTGCC
>CAIQIV010000726.1 GCA_903871905.1 uncultured Chloroflexota bacterium
CCAGGATGGCATTCAACGGGGTGCGTAATTCATGGGAAACACTTGCCAAGAAGACGCTCTTGGCGGCGTTGGCCGCTTCAGCCTGTTTGCGCGCCTTCTCCATCTCGGCATAGAGCCGGGCATTTTCGATGGCCGAGCCAATCGTATTGGAAAGGGCGGAGAGCAGCCGGATGCTGTTCTCATCAAATGCATGCGAGGTATAGCTGTGCACTGCCAGGACTCCAGAGGTCTTAAAACCGGCAAGAATCGGCACACCCAGGTAGGATTGGGTGACAACCGGAGACGCTTCCTGGGCTTCAGGAGGATAATATGCGCCAAAGGCGGCTGCCTCCTCCGACGTATGGACCAGCAGCGGCATGCCCGATCCAATCACCCTGGAGGTCAGCCCTTTCCCCAGGGGAAATGGCTGGATATTCTCGATGTAATGGCCGCTGTCCAGCTCGTACAGCGAGTGGATCAGGTTCGTTTCAGGATCAAACTGCAGGATGGAGGTGGCATCGGATTCAAATATCTCGGTAATCTTATCCCCGATATTGCGAGCCAGTATCTGCAGGTCATGGTTCTGCGCCACCATTTCGCCCACGCTGACAATGATAGCCAGCTCGGCAGAGCGGCGCTGCTCAGTCTGGACCAGGCGCCTGGACTCGGCAAACAGGCGCGCGTTCTCAATGGCAATCGAAGCCAGGTTTGCCAGGCGCTCTAATAGCTGGATATCCTGTTCATCAAATGCATGCTCCGAATCACTGCCACCCACCAGGATAATCGCCCCATTCACCTGCGCTCCCAGCCAGATAGGAACACCGATCACGGACTGCAGAACTTCCTCATCAACAATTTGCAGGGAGCGCTCCTCCCAATTCCGGTAATCTTCCACGATCAGTGGGTGTTTATTCACCCAAATCTTCCCGGCTGCTCCTTCCCCGGGCTGTAACCGGATGCCTACATATTTCTTCAGTACACCTGAGCCAAATCTGCACTCCAACCTATTGGTACGGGGATCAACCAGGTAAATGGAACCGTTCGGGGTATGCATGAGCTGGCCAGCCCGCTCGACCAGGGTTTGCAGCAGATCGTCCATGTTCAAGCGGCTGAGGATGCCCAGGGATACTTCGTGGAGCGTGGCCAGGTATGTTTTTTGCCGGGAGATGGTCTCCTCAATTTGCTTACGCCCGGTGATATCCTCCTGGATGGCAAGATAATGAGTGATAACGCCTCTGAAATCTTTGATGGGCGAAATGGAAGCCGACACCCAGTAGTACTGCCCATCTTTTCGCCGGTTGAGGAGCTCACCATGCCACTCACGCCCCGCGGTAATTGCCTGCCACAGCTCGTTATATTTTTCCACCGGAGTTCTGCCAGACCTGGCAATACTCGGCCGCTGCCCGATCACCTCGGCGGCGGAATAGCCTGACAGGCGCGTGTAGGTGGGGTTGATAAATTCGATTACCCCCTCGGCATCCGTGATCAACACAGAGTGAATGCTCTGCTCCACAGCTCGGGAGAAGACTAGCAGATCCTCTTCGGCCTGCTTGCGCCGGGTGATGTCCTCGATCACCGCCAGGTGATAGTCAGGAGCATCCCCCTCCGCCCACAAAGGGGAGACATTCAGGATCACCCAGATGGTACTCCCGTCTTTGCAGAACAGGCGCTTTTCCATAGAGTAATGGCGGATATGGCCCGCCAGCAGCCGCGCCATGCTGTCCTTGTCCTGCTGCAAATCATCTGGGTGGGTGATATCCTGGTAAGTAAGAGCGGTCATCTCTTCGTTCGAATACCCGATCAGGTCGCAGTAAAACTGGTTCACCCGGACAAATCGCCCGGAGGCTGTATCAATCTGCGCCACCCCGACCGCGGCCTGCTCAAATATTGCCCGGAAGCGGATGTTGCTCTCCGCCTGGTAGGCCTCGCCCATCTTCTCCCGGGTAATATCGAATACAATGCCCGTGATCCCGGTAAACAGGCCATCTTTTGTGAAGGAGGAGGCCTTGTGATCTTTGACCCAGCGCAGGCTGCCGTCCCGGGCCAGGATGCGATATTCCAGGACTGAAGAAGAAGGGGCGTTCAGCAGGCGGCGTTCCTCCTCTGCTACCTGACCCCTATCCAGGGGGTAAATCAGGTCGTTCCAGGTGAGCGCCTTGGAGGCAAAATCTTCCGGTGCATAGCCGCACACCAGCTCCAAGCCGGAAATCGCCATGACCGGTTCGCCTGCCCTCGCCTCATACACCATCCCCGGGAGGAGGTTAATCAGAGTATGATATTGTTCAGAAAAATTTTGCGCTGTTTCTCCAGCCTGTCTGCTCATGCAACCATCTCCATCCGCGGTGACCGCAGACCATTTTAACACATTAATTCCCCTTATATGGTCGAATTACGCAGCATTTACATCAATTGGAAGTCTGGCACCAATGCTTCTGATCCCTGGTGAAGTGGTTGCACCTGGAAACCACCAACCTGCGTTACGCCAACGTACAGGTTTACACCAATTCCAGCCGCCGTTAGCAGCCGCCGATAATGCCCAGGGACTCCCAGCCACGCAGGGCGGCAGCC
>CAIQIV010000727.1 GCA_903871905.1 uncultured Chloroflexota bacterium
CAAAATGGTCCTGGGGCATCTTTCGAAATCAACGCGAATACTGTCCGGCTCCTGGGCGGGCGTGGTGAAGGCGGTGGCATCCAGGGCAACGAAATAGCTGAACGTCCCGACGAATACGGAAACACTCCTCCCTTCTAAACTGTGATGCATCCTCCAGCCGGCGCAAGAGAGTCTGCGCCGGCTGGAGCTTTCCCCCTCCAACACCCCACAGGAAAAATCAGCCCATGGCCCTTCCCCCCAACCGCCCGCCTGCGCCCCAGTTCCCACCCATCGACCTGCCGCCAGACCTGGAGATCGAGTATGTAAACCTGGTGCGCATTGCCCATTCACCCTCCGAGATGGTGTTTGACTTTGCCTGCCTGCTGCCCGGCCTGCCGGCGGCGAAGATCACCTCGCGCATCGTCATGTCGCCGCTGGGGGCCAAGCTGTTCTACCGTGCCCTGGCCGAAAACCTGGCCAAATTTGAGAGCGCTTTCGGCGAGATCCAGATCCCGGGCGATTCCACCCTGGCGGACAACCTCTTCCGCCCCAGCCCCCCGGAGCGTTGAGATGCAGCACCTGGAAGAAATTTCTGAACGCATCCGCCTGGCATTTGAAGTGCGCACCGTGGCGCGCGACCGCGCCCTGGCCCAGGCCAGGACCCTGACACGCCACTGCGCCAACGCCATCCGCGCCATCCACCGCGACGAGTCCAGCCTGGCGCTCGAAAACCTGGAGGAGGCCCGTCTGCTGGCTGAAGCGCTGCGCGCCGACCTGGCGCCTTATCCGGAATTGTACTATGCCGGCTACACCCAGGACGCCCTGAAAGAATACGCCGAGGCCAGCACCGTGTACGCCCTGATCACCGGCGCCCCGCTGCCAACCCCCGAAGCGCTGGGCCTGCACCATGCCACCTATCTGCAGGGGTTGGCTGAGGCGGCGGGCGAGCTGCGCCGGCGCTGCCTGGATATCCTGCGCCACGGGCACTCGGACGAGGCTGAACGCCTGCTCAACCACATGGATGACATTTATGCCATCCTGGTGACCATGGACTATCCGGACGCCATTACCGGTGGGCTGCGCCGCCTGACCGACATCGTGCGGGGGGTCAATGAGCGCACCCGCGGCGATATGACCATCAGCCTGCGCCAGGAACAGCTTGAAAACAGCCTGCGCCGCCTGGAAAACAGGCTGGCTGAAAGCCAGGCCGGGACCGAATAGCCTATGCGCACCATCCGGGCCTCTGAAATCGGGGCTTATCTCTACTGCCAGCGCGCCTGGTGGTACCAGCGCCAGGGCTTTAAATCCGAAAACCAGGCAGAATTATCCGCCGGCAGCGCACTGCACGAGCGGCACTGGCGCAGCGTGCTGGGAGCCAGCCTGCTCCGGCTGGCCGGCTATGCAGCCATCCTGCTGGCGGCGGCTTTCCTGACCCTCTACCTGCTACAAAAGCTCTTTTAGCTTGCTGATCCTGTCCCTTCTCCTCTTTGGCCTGGCGCTGGTCCTGTTCTGGCTTGCCCGGCGCAAAAAAAACGCCAGCGGCATCCCCGGCGGGCGCATCATCTACTCCGATACCGGCGGCTGGCATCCGGTGGAAAAAGCACTGTACGACCCCGAAACGGGTCTCACCGGGCGTCCGGATTACCTGGTGGAGCACAAAGGCCAGGTGATCCCGATCGAGGTCAAGTCCGGGCACGTATCGCACGCCCCGCATGATTCGCACATCTTTCAGTTAGCCGCTTACTGCTGGCTGGTGGAGCGCACGTATGGCAAACGCCCTTCCCACGGCATCCTGCACTACCCCAACCGCACCTTTGCCATTGACTACACGCGCGCCCTGGAATCCGAGCTGCGCCAGATGCTCGACGAGATGCATGCCAGGGACAGGAAGAAAGATATCCCCCGCTCGCATGAACAGCCTGCCCGCTGTCGCAGCTGCGGATATCAAAATATGTGCACGCAGCGGCTGGGCGATGCATAAGCCCCCGAAGTCGGCCATCCCGGCGGTGCAGGTCCGATTATAATTGGGGGGTGATGACCGAGCCGACCTTTCGCTTTCGTAACGTTGCAGTAACTGCTCACCCTCATGTCGCCGAAGCGGCTCCCGAGGCAGCGCAGATCAGCGCCTTCTTGAATGAGCAGGGCATCTCTGCCACGCATGGACTGCTGTATGATGAGCTGCTGCGCAGGCGAATAAGAGCCGGCGAGTTTGACCTGCTGATTGCGCTGGGCGGAGACGGTACCATGCTGCGCGCCGGGCACCTGGCTGCTCCCCTGGGCATACCCATCCTGGGGATTAACATGGGGCATTTCGGCTTTCTGATGGAGATCCAGCAGAATAATTGGCGTAGCGCCCTGCCCCGGCTGATGGAGGGCAATTTCTGGCTGGAAAAGCACATGATGCTGATCTCAGAACAATGGCGCTCCGATGAAAAAATGGGAAGCTGGCTGGTGCTTAACGAAGTATGCGTCAGCCGCGGCCAGATCATCCGTCCCATCCAGATGACTGCTCATGTAGATGATGTATTTCTCACCACTTATGTGGCCGACGCGCTGATTGCAGCCACGCCTACCGGCTCGACCGCTTATGCCCTGGCAAGCGGCGGGCCGATCCTGCCGCCTGAGCTGCGCAATATCCTGCTGGTAGCAGTTGCCCCGCACCTGTCGGTTGACCGCGCCATTGTGCTGGCTGAAGGCGCCAGTGTCAACATCATCGTCCACACCGACCACCAGGCCGTGCTGTCGGTGGATGGGCAGGTCCCGATTGGATTGGCGGATGGCGACCGGGTGACGGCCCGGGCGAGCGAACATTCAGCTCTATTCGTCCGGTTTCAGGATGCAGGCTATTTTTATCGCAACCTGACCTCACATATGAACCAAAATCCAACGATAGGAATGCACCGATGAGTGAAACCCCTCCCACCCTTTATTGTGCGAACCACCCCAAAGTCGAGACCTTGCTGCGCTGCAACCAATGCGGCAAACCGATCTGCCCAAAGTGCGTCGTCTCCACCCCCACCGGCTACCGCTGCGCAGAGTGCGTGCGCGGCCAGCAGCGTATCTTTGACACCGCCGTGTGGTATGATTTTGTGACTGCCGCCGCCATCTGCCTGGTGCTGTCTTACCTGGGCAGCCTGGTTGTGCGCTATATCGGCTTTTTCACCATCTTCGTCGCCCCGCTCATTGGAGGCGCCATCGCCGAGCTGACCCGCCTGGCTGTGCGCCGCCGCCGGTCGCAGCGCCTGTACTTCACCGCCGGCGTAGCTGCTGCCATAGGCAGTATCCCGCTGTTAGTTCCCAGCCTGGCCTTGATTTTCAATTACGCCTCTGGGTGGGCGCTGCTCCCGCTGATCTGGCAGGGTGTTTACACTGCACTGATCACCTCGACCGTCTTCTATCGCCTGGGTGGCATCCGGAAGTAGGTATGCTCACCGAACTGCGCATCGAGAATTTCGCCATCATCGACCAACTGGAGGTATCTTTTGCCCCAGGTCTGGTCACATTCACAGGCGAAACCGGTGCGGGCAAGTCAATCATCATCGACGCCCTGGAGGCGCTTCTGGGAGGGCGCACGGATACCAGCATGGTGCGCAGCAGTGCGCAGCGCGCCAGCGTCGAAGGCGTGTTCCACCTGCCGGCGGAAGTGCAGCCGTTGGTACAAACCATCCTGGAACGCGAAGAGCTGCTGGATGACCCCCAATACCTGACCTTGAGCCGCGAGATACGCTCAAACGGGCGCAGCGTGGCGCGGGTCAACGGGCGCAGCGCCAGCGCTGGACTGCTGCGCGAGTTGGGCGAGTACCTGGTCGATGTCCACGGGCAGTCCGAACATCTTTCCCTGCTGCGCGTCAGCCAACACCTGGAATTGTTGGATCGCTACGCCAGCGCCGCCTCACCTGGCGGTCCAGATTCACTCGACCACTTTCTGGATGAATACAGCCGCAGCTTCCAGCGTCTGCGCCAGGTGCGCCAGGAGCTCCAGGAACTGCGC
>CAIQIV010000728.1 GCA_903871905.1 uncultured Chloroflexota bacterium
AAAAACGCCCGGCGCAGCACGCACCCGGCGTTCCTCAAGGCGGAGGGATAGGGATTCGAACCCTAGGTGGGGGTAACCCACAACTGTTTTCAAGACAGTCGCCTTAGACCGCTCGGCCATCCCTCCGGATCGCCCACCCCCTCAGCAGCCAAAATTTTACCACAACCCCCCGCCCAGGACAAGACAGCCCTCTCTTTCCCCCTCGCCGCGCCCTCCCCTCACACAGCCGGCAGGTTGCGCCGCAGCAAATTATACATCGCCAGGCCGCGCGCCGCCCCTTCAGCCGTGCAGGTGGTGGGATTATCCACCCGGTAAGCCGGCACCCCCAGCTCCTTGGTCATCAGCTTATCCACCCCCCGCAGCAGCGCCCCGCCCCCGGTCAGCGCCACGCCGCGGTCGATAATATCCGACACCAGCTCCGGCGGCGTCTTCTCCAGCACCCGCCGCGCCGTCTCAATGATATCCCGCAGCGGCTCGCGCAGCGCCTCGACCACCTCCCCCGTGGTCAGCGTCGCCGGGCGCGGCAGGCCCGTCACCTGGTCCTGGCCCTGGATCTCGGCGCTCTGCTCCTCGTCCTGCGGCACCGCCGCCCCGATGCGCAGCTTGATCTGCTCCGCCGTGAGCTGCCCGATGATCAGCCCGTACTTCTTCCGCACATACCCGACGATCGCCTCGTCCAGCGCCATGCCCCCGGCGCGCATGGTCTCGGCGGCCACGATGCCGTACATCGCCAGCACCGCCGCCTGCGTGGCCCCGCCCCCCAGGCACAGCAGCATGTTCCCCGACGGCGTGCCGATCGGCAGGTCGACCCCGATGGCCGCCGCCAGCGGCTGCTGGATCAAGAACACCTCGCGCGCCCCCGCCTGCAGCGACGCCTCGTGCACGGCCCGGCTCTCCACGCTGGTCACCCCGTAGGGCACGGTGACCATCACCGTGGGCCGGAAAAAGCGCATGGCCCCCCCCACCTTGCGCATCAGGGCTTCCAGCAGGTATTCGGTGATCTCATAATCGGCGATCACCCCGTTCATTAACGGGCGGGTCACCTCCAGCGAATCCGGCACCCGCCCGTACATATCCTGCGCCTCCTGCCCCCAGGCCACCATCTTCTGCTCCTGCACCACGATCGCCGCCATGGTCGGCTCCTGCAGGATCACCTGGCCCCCCTCCGCCACGCGCGTGTAAAACGTGCCCAGGTCTATGCCCAGGCGCTTGGCAAAGAGGGCCATGTTATTTGCGCTCTTCCTGCTCTTCGGGCAGCCGGCGCGGCTCGATCTTGAAGCGCCGCACCGCCTCCAGGCGCAGGTTGCTGCGCCGCAGCGCGGCTTCGATCTTCAGGTACGTGTCCGTATCCGGCGGCGGGCCTTCCCGCAGCAGCTCTTCGGCCCGGCTCTTCGCCGCCTCAGCCCGCAGCACATCGATCTCGCGCACATTCTCCGCCGCATCTGCCAGCACGGTGACCACATCCGGCTGCACCTCCACCACCCCCCCGGCGATGGTGAAGTCTTCCTCCTCCCCCTTGGTGCGCACCTTCAGGATCCCCATGTTCAGCGTTGACAGCAGCGGCGCGTGATTGGGCAGGATGCCCATCTCCCCCTCCACTCCCGGCACCACCACAATGTCTACGTCCCCGGAAAAGACCAGGCGGTCCTGCGAGACGATCTCACATCGAATGGGCATGCTCGTTACTCACTTCCGCCGCATCAGGCTGCGGCCAGGCGCCTGGCATTCTCTTTCACGTCTTCGATGGTCCCTGCCATCATAAAGGCCTGCTCCGGCAGGTCATCGTGCTTGCCGTCCAGGATCTCGCGGAAGCCGCGGATCGTCTCCCGCAGCGGCACATACTTGCCATCCCGGCCGGTGAACTGCGCCGCCACGAAGAACGGCTGCGAGAAAAAGCGCTCCACCTTGCGCGCCCGCGACACGATCAGCTTGTCGTCTTCGCTCAGTTCGTCGATGCCCAGGATGGCGATGATGTCCTGCAGGTCCTTGTAGCGCTGCAGCATGCGCTGCGCCTCGCGCGCTGTAGTGTAGTGCTCCTCGCCCACGATCCCGGGGTCCAGGATGCGCGACGTCGACGCCAGCGGGTCCACCGCCGGGTAGATGCCCTTGCCCACGATCGAGCGTTCCAGAGCGATGGTGGCATCCAGGTGGGTGAAGGTAGCCACCGGCGCCGGGTCCGAATAGTCGTCTGCCGGCACGTACACCGCCTGCATCGAGGTGATCGACCCGGTGCGCGTGGAGGTGATGCGCTCCTGCAGCTCGCCCATCTCGGTGGCCAGCGTCGGCTGGTAGCCTACCGCGGAGGGCATGCGCCCCAGCAGCGCCGACACTTCCGACCCCGACATGCTGAAGCGGAAGATGTTATCAATAAACAGCAGCACATCCCGCCCCTGGTCGCGGAAATACTCCGCCATCGACAGCGCCGAGAGCGCCACGCGCAGGCGCACCCCCGACGGCTCGTTCATCTGCCCGTAGACCATCACCGTGTCTTTCATCACGCCCGATTCGAGCATTTCGCGGTACAGCGCCGTGCCCTCGCGGGTGCGCTCGCCCACCCCGGCGAACACCGAGTTCCCCGAGTGCTCCTTGGCGATGGAGCGGATCAGCTCCATGATGATCACCGTCTTGCCCACGCCCGCGCCGCCAAAGATTCCGGTCTTGCCACCCTTGGTGAAGGGGGCGATCAGGTCAATCACCTTGATCCCGGTCTCGAACACCTCAACCCGCGTCGACTGCTCAGCAAACGGAGGCGCCGGGCGGTGGATCGGGTAGCGCTGGCTGGCCGCCACCTCGCCCAGGTTGTCCACCGGGTCGCCCAGCACGTTGAAGATGCGCCCCAGCGTCGCCGGCCCCACCGGCACGCGGATCGGGGCTCCCGTGGCAATCGCCGCACGCCCGCGCTGCAGCCCGTCGGTGCTGTCCATCGCCACGCAGCGCACCCAGTTGTTCCCCAGGTGCTTCTCCACCTCCAGAACCAGCGGGCTTTCCCCTTCCCGCGGCACGCTGATCGCATCATACACCTCAGGCAGCTGCTCGGCCGGGAACTCCACATCCACCACGCCGCCCAATACCTGTACCACCGTTCCTTTTACATTCGCAGATTTTGCCATTCGGACCTCCGTAATTAACCCTTGGACAGCGCTTCCACGCCGCCAGCGATGTCAAGCATTTCATTCGTAATAGACTGCTGCCGCGCCTTGTTGTATTCCAGCTGCAGCGCAGACCCCAGCGCATTGGCGCTGTCCGTGGCATTCTTCATCGCCACCATGCGCGCCGCGTGTTCGCTGGCCAGCGATTCCAGCACCGCCTGGTAGACCTGCAGGGCAGTGAAGCGCGGCACGATCTCATCCAGGATCTCGGTCTGCCCTGGCTCGTAGATGTAAGCCGCCGCCGGGCCGCGGTGCTCCTGCGCAAACGGCGCCACCCGGTCCTCGGTCTCGCTCACCTCCAGTGGCAGCAGCTTCTTGACCGTCGGTACCTGGCGCACAAAGTTGATAAAGTCGGTGTACACCAGGTACACCTCGTCCACCTTGCCCTCCAGGAACTCATCCACCGCAATGCGCCCGATCGCCGAGACATCGATAAAGCTCGGCGCTGCCGGCAGGTTGCTGAACTCGGCCAGCAGCTTCTGCCCCCGGCGCACCAGCATATCGCGTCCCTTGCGCCCCACGGCGATATACTGCACCGGCGCGGCCGAGCCGGAAAAGCGGTGCATGGCAAAGCGCACGATGTTGGTGTTGTATGCCCCGGCCAGGCCGCGGTCCCCCGTGACCAGCACCACCAGGATGTTGTTCACCTGCTCGCGCTTCAGCAGCAGCGGGTGCAGGCTCTGCCGCCCGGGCTGCCCGGCGATGTGGGTGAGCACCTGCCACGCCTTGGTGGCGTAGGGCCGCGTGTTCATCATCGCCTGCATCGCCTTGCGCACCTTGCTGGCGCTCACCGCCTGCAGCGCGCGCGTCACCTGGGCAATATTTTTAACGCTCCGGATGCGGAGCCGTACTTCTCTCGCACTTGGCATAAGACTAGCCCCTCCTACCTTTCTTCAGGATTTCCAGAGGCTGCATCATTACTGCCATGCGGCGTTAAAGGCATCCAACGCCCCGCGCAGGCGGGACATCGTCTCGTCGCTGATGCGCTTCTTCTCCGCAATGTCCCTGCCGATTTCAGGGTAAGTGGTGTCCAGGAAGCGCAGCAGCGCCACCTCCCAGCGCCGCAGATCTGTCAGCGGCACCCGGTCGGAGTAACCCTGTGATCCAGCGAACAGGATCATCACCTGGTTCTCCAACGACAAGGGCTCGTACTGCGGCTGCTTGAGCAGTTCCTGCAGGTGTTGGCCG
>CAIQIV010000729.1 GCA_903871905.1 uncultured Chloroflexota bacterium
AAGCGCTATCGCGGCGGCACCATTGGACAGCTTTGGATTGACGAGACAGGCAGCGGCGAATTTCGCCCGCTGCTGCGCCAGGCGTGGAACCTGGCCTCGCCGATGTGGTTGGCGTCCCCGCACCAGCCGCAGGGACGGGTCTATTTCATTTCGGATCATGAAGGCACTGGCAACCTGTATTCCTGCCTGCCCTCCGGAGAGGATCTCCAGCGGCATACCGATCATACAGATTATTATGTGCGCAATGCCAGCAGCGACGGCCGGCGCATTGTTTATCACAGCGGAGCGGACCTGTTCCTGTACGACCCGGGAGAGGGGGCGGCGCGGCAGATCGATGTCGCTTTCTACTCGCCCCAGACGCAGCGCAGCCGCAAGTTTGTCAGTGCCTCGCGCTACCTCCAGGATTGGGATCTGCACCCGCGCGGCCATTCCGTCGCTCTGACCGTGCGTGGGGCGCTGTCGACCTTTTCAAATTGGGAGGGGGCGGTGCTGCAGCACGGCGATGCTTTACCGGCTACCGGCGCTGAGCCGCGGCAAACAGCGGTACGCTGCCGCCTGCCAAAGTGGTTGAAGGATGGGAAGCGGGTGATTGCCGTCACCGACGCAGGTGGTGAAGAGGCCTTTGTGGTCTTTTCGGCGGATGGAAGCGCCGAGCCTCAGGTTCTGTCTGGCCTGGACATTGGCCGGCCTGCTGCGGTGGCAGTTAATCCGGTGAAGGACCAGATTGTATTTAGCAATCACCGTTACGAGCTGTTGTTCCTGGACCTGGAGAGCCAGGAACTGCGGGTGATCGACCGGGGTGTGGCCGGCGGGATCCAGGGATTTAACTGGTCTCCGGACGGGGAGTGGGTGGCATACAGTGTATCCCTCACCATGCAGCTGGTAGGCCTGAAGCTGTGGAAGGCCGCCTCTAACGAAATCTATCCGCTCACCCAGCCGGTGCTGCGGGACGTTTCCCCGGCATTTGACCCGCGTGGCAGGTTTATTTATTTCCTATCCTACCGCACCTTTGACCCGGTTTACGACCAGCTGCACTTTGACCTGGGTTTCCCCCAGGGGATGAAGCCTTATTTGATCACTCTGCAGAAGGACCTGCCTTCGCCTTTTATCCCTCGTCCAAAAGATGAGGAGCCAAAGGAAGAAGAAAAGTGCGAGGAAAAGCCCGAGGAAGAAGAGGAGGAAGGTTCTGCAGAGGATCACGAGAAGGAGGAGCAAGAGGCTGATAAGGTCGAGAAGAAGCCGGGTGAGGGGGAGAAGAAAGATGAAATCAAACCACTGTCCATCGACCTGGAGGGGATTGAGAAGCGAGTGGTGGCCTTCCCGGTGACGGAAGGGATCTTTGGCCGCATCCTGGGGACCCACGATGGGAAAGTGTTGTATACGCGTTTCCCGCTGGAAGGCTCGCTGGACCAGCTGATGCTGGAGGAGGACCAGTCGGCCAAGGGGATGCTGCAGGTGTATAACTTTGAGGACCTGAAAGAGGAAACACTGGTCTACGGAGTGTCAGATTTTTCCCTGTCGTCTGACAAGCGGTGGGTGATTTACCGCGGCGAGGGCCGGCTGCGGGTGCTCAAGGCCGGTGAAAAGCCGGGACCGCAGAGCGAAGGATCAAACCGCAAGAGCGGATGGCTGGATTTGAGCAGGGTGCGCGTGGCGGTGCGTCCTGGCGCCGAGTGGCGCCAGATGTTTCGCGAGGCCTGGCGCCTGCAGCGCGACCAGTTCTGGACGCCGGATATGAGCCAGATCGACTGGGTATCGATCCATGACCGCTACCTGCCCCTGGTGGATCGCACCAGCACGCGCTCTGAGTTTTCAGACTTGATGTGGGAAATGCAGGGCGAGCTGGGGACTTCGCACGCTTATGAGTTTGGCGGTGACTACCGGCCTGAGCCATTCTACCTGGTAGGGTCGTTGGGGGCTGATTTTACCTTCGATGAAGAACGAGAAGGCTGGCGGATTACCCATATTTATTCCGG
>CAIQIV010000730.1 GCA_903871905.1 uncultured Chloroflexota bacterium
AGAACGGCGAACAGGTCGCCATCTGGCCCGATAACCTGGCCTCCGCCCAGGCCGTATGGCCGGTTCCCGGTTGGGATAACCGCGCTGGCGGCATCGGCGTCGGTGCAGCACCCGCTGCCACCGAAGCGCCTGCTGCTGTTGCTGAACCGGATTACCTGAAGAAGGTCGCCGTAGCAAACTGCGATTACGGCGGGAACATGAAGGCTATTGAAGCCGTGGATGACACGACGGTTAAATTCACCTTCTGCCAGTCAGACCCGTCCTTCCTGGCCAAGATCGCTGTTCCGGCTTTTGGTGTCCTGGACTCCGATTACATCAAAGAAATTGGCGCAGACGCTGCCAAGTTGGCGGATAACCCGGTTGGCACCGGCCCCTACGTGGTCAAGGAATGGGTGCGCGGCGATCACATCACCTTTGAGCCCAACCCGACCTATTGGGACCAGTCACGCTCGGTCAAGAACAAGCAGTTCATTGTGAAGTGGAACAAGGAAGCTGCTGCCCGCCTGCTGGACCTGCAGTCCGGCAACGTGGATGGCATCGCCGAGATCAGCGTGGATGATATGGCATCGGTTGAAGGCGACCCGAACCTCAAGCCTTACCCGCGCATCTTCAACAACTTCCTGTACATGGGCGTCAATAACGCCATCCCACCCTTCGATAACGAGAAGATCCGCCAGGGCTTTGCCATGGCCATTGACAAACAGAAGATCGTGGATGACTTCTATATGCCAGGCGCCCAGGCAGCCACCCAGTTTGTCCCGCCTGGTGTGAAGCCCGGCTTCACCGATGGTTACGAAGGCGTCAAGTACGATCCAGAGAAGGCCAAGGCTCTGCTGACCGAAGCTGGCTTTGACTTCAACCAGGAGATTGTGCTCTCCTACGCAGAGCGCACCCGCCCCTACTTCCCCCAGCCGACCAAGATCGCCCAGGCTGTCCAGGCTCAGTTAGCTGAGCTTGGTATCAATGTCAAGCTCAGTATGCAGGAATGGGCGACCTACCTGCCCAGCACCCGCGAAGGAAAGGAATCACTGTTCTTCCTGGGCTGGAGCGAAGACTACCCGGATGCGACCAACTGGTATGATGTCTTCCTGATGGGCTCCTCCAAGTCCTTCGGTGCGCCATTCCCTGACATCACCGAGCTGATCAAGAAGGCTGCCACCACTGGTGACGCAGTCCAGCGCCAGAAATATTACGATGAGGTCAACAAGCTGTATGACCAGCACGTGCCCTGCATCGTGATTGCCCACGGTGTGACCAGCCTGGCGTTCAAGGCCAATGTTCAGAATGTGGTCATCGGCCCCTACAACGAGAACTTCCAGGAAATGCAGACCGAGAGCGGCACCCTGGTCTACGAGCAGGACGGCGAACCGGTTTCCATGTACTGCAATGACGAGACCGATGGCAGCTCCTTCCTGGCCTGCCGCCAGGTCTTCAACCAGCTGTATGAGTTCAAGTGGGGAAGCACAGAAGCGATCCCTGGCCTGGCTGAGAGCTGCACCCCGAACGCGGATGCCACCGAGTGGACCTGCAAGCTGCGCTCTGGTGTTACGTACTCCAACGGCTCAGCCCTGGATGCATCCGATGTTGTTGCTACCTTCACCGCCATGTGGGACTACAACAGCCCATATCGCAAGGGCAACACCGGCGCTTACCAGTACTGGAAGGACTTCTTCGGGCCCAAGGCTCTGAACGAACCAGCCCAGTAACCTGTTGACGAAAAAGAAAGCAGGTTTTGGTGGATTGCTCCACCAAAACCTGCTCTTTCAATAATCATAACCTGCCTGCTAAAAAGAAAAACTGCCTATGTTACAATTTATTGCCCGCCGGCTGTTTTTGCTCTTACCTGTATTGTTAGGGATCTTGTTGGTGACGTTTATCATCACCCGCATGGTCCCGGGCGATCCATGTTATGTAATGCTGGGAGAAAAGGCGACCGAGGATTCCTGCAACGAATTCAAAGTACGCTATGGCCTGGATAAGAGTATCCCGGAGCAGTTTGCGAGATATGCAGCCAATTTAGTCCAGGGTGATTTTGGTACGTCGATCAAGGATCGACGTGCGATTTCAGTGATCATAGCTGAACGTCTGCCCATGACCATTGAGCTGACGCTTTTTGCCATGCTGTTTGCTTCCATTGCCGGTGTCATTCTGGGGATTATCTCTGCCCTGAACCGGAACAGTGCGGCGGATACCTTTACCATGATCGGGGCAAATATCGGTGTCAGTATGCCGGTCTTTTGGTTGGGCCTGCTGCTGGCATATATTTTTTCGCTGTTATTAAAAGGTACTCCATTTTATATTCCACCCAGCGGCAGATTATCAGCGGGCGTTTCGTTAGTGCCGCTGTTTAAGGTCTGGGGGATCCAGCAGCCCCAGGGTTTTGCGGGTTTTTTGCTTTCACTGGTTTCCAATTCGGCGATCCTGAACGGCCTGCTGACCGGAAATATTCAACTTGTAAAAGATGCTTTGTGGCATCTCATCTTGCCTGCCATTGCGGTGGGCACGATCTCAATGGCGGTGATAGCGCGCATGACGCGCTCCAGCCTGCTGGATGTGCTGGGGCAGGACTATATCCGTACGGCGCGGGCAAAAGGACTGGTTTACCGTTCAGTCATCCTGCGGCATGCCCTGCGTAATGCATTGATCCCGATTGTGACCATCATCGGCATTCAAACCGGCGCATTGCTGTCTGGTGCGGTGCTGACCGAGACCATCTTTTCGCTGCCTGGCGTTGGCTCGCGTATGGTGGAGGGGATCCTGAGCCGGGATTATCCCATCGTGCAGGGCTTTGCGGTGGTGATCGCATTCATTTTTGTCTTTACAAACCTAATAGTGGATGTTTCTTATGCAATCCTTGATCCGCGTATCCGCCTGGACTGAGCAATGAGCGACACAGACCTTATCCCGACCCTTTCCGCCGAAACTGTATCCAAGCGCGGCAACCCGGCGCTGCAGTCAGCCAAGCGCTTATTCCGGCACCGCTCAGCGCAGGTAGGGATGATCATGCTGGGGTTGTTAGTGTTTATCGCCATCTTTGCTGAACAGATCGCCCCCTACGACCCGATCGTGCCGTTGAAAAAAAGCAAACGGCGTTCTCCTCCCTGCATTCATCTGTTGGGCTGTACGCAGGATCAACCTCAGCATTTGATGGGGGTTGATGGCAACACGCGAGATGAGTTCTCGCGCATCATTTTTGGCTCACGGTTGTCTTTGCAGATCGGAGTCAGCACGATCCTCTTTGCCATTGTAATCGGAGGCCTGCTGGGCGCCATTGCTGGTTTCCTTGGGGGATGGTTTGATGATGGGATCATGCGTTCGCTGGATGTCTTAATGGCTTTTCCCAGCCTGCTGCTAGCCATTGCGATCGTAGCGGTGCTTGGACCAGGGTTGATCAATGCCCTGCTGGCCATTGCCATTGTCCAGATCCCCATTTATGCGCGTGTAGTGCGCGCCAGTGTCCTCTCGGTCAAAGAACTGGACTATGTGGCTGCCTCGCGCGCTCTGGGGGCCTCGGATGTGCGCATCTTGTTCACCCGGGTGCTGCCCAACGCTCTGACGCCGCTGATCGTGCAGGGGACTCTGGGAATTGCGGGTGCTATCTTGAGCGCGGCGGCATTGAGCTTCCTGGGGCTGGGAGCGGAATTCCCTACCCCGGAGTGGGGGCTGATGTTAGGTGAGGAGCGTAACAGCGTTTTCAATGCCCCGCACCTGGTCTTCTTCCCGGGCATTGCAATCATGCTTACAGTCCTCTCCTTTAACCTTCTAGGTGATGGCCTGCGGGATGCATTGGATCCTCGCCTGGCACAGGCGCCGCATACATAATCTGCAGTTGCGGAGGCTTGCAGGCGCTCATCCTGGATAGCCTCCTCGTTTTTTTAGATTTGTTTCATCCCCGGCTTCCTGGAAAATTGGCCCCAGGGCGCCGGGGATGGGCTTTTTCCTTTGACATTCTATGCGGCGCAGAATACAATGTAGGGGCGTTGGCAATGTACCATTCTAATCTGGTGGAGGCGCCATGAGCGGCTGGCCGGGAAAATATGTCATTGGGCTGACCGGTAATATTGCAACTGGGAAAAGCGTTGTGCGAAAGATGCTGGAACACCTGGGGGCATACGGCATTGATGCAGATGCTCTCTCACACCGCGCCATAGCTCAGGACGCGCCTGGTTACCAGAGCGTGGTCAATACCTTTGGCCGGTGGATCCTGGCGCCGGATGGGCAGATCGACCGCGCCCGCCTGGGAAAGATTGTATTTTCAGACCCGGACGCCCTATCGCGCCTGGAGGCGATTATTCACCCGATGGTTCGCCAGGCAGTGGATATCCTGGCGCGCCGCGCCACGCAGAAGGTAATTGTGATTGAAGCAATTAAGCTGTTGGAATCGCCGCTGCGCTCGTACTGCGATGGGATCTGGGTGACATATGCGCCCCCAAACGTCCAGCTATCCCGCCTGGTGCAGAAGCGCAGCCTGAGCGAAGCTGCTGCCCGCCAGCGGATTGCAGCCCAGGCATCTCAAGAGGAGAAGCTTACTGCTGCCACGGTCGTAATCCGGAACGATGTCTCTTATGATGACACCTGGAAGCAGGTGTTGGCTGCCTGGCAGGAAACTTTTCCTGAGGTTGAGGGCATGCCCGCCATTGAGACAGCCCCCAGGACGGGCATGGTAAGCGTCCAGCGCGCCAGGCCGCGCCAGGCGGCGGAAATTGCGGCTCTGGTGAACCGCCTGAGTGGAGGCATCCAGGTTCTCAATGCCAGCGATATCATGGCTGCGTTTGGCGAGAAAGCCTTTATGCTGCTGAACATGAATGGGAAGCTGGTCGGCGTCGCGGGTTGGAAAGTGGAAAACCTGGTTGCTCGTACCAGCGATATCTTTTTGGATACAAATGTGCCCTTTGCAGAGGCAGGGAAAGTTTTGATGGAGGAAGTGGAACGCGCTTCTCATGAGCTGCAGTGCGAGATTTCCCTACTGTTTCTACCCGAGGCTCTTCAAAAACACCAGCCGATATTAGAGCACCTGGGGTATCAGGCGCGCAGCATATCGGCCCTGGGTGTACGCGCCTGGCAGGAGGCTGCTGCCGAGTCTATGGTTCCTGGTACCATTTTGCTCTTCAAGCAGCTTCGTCAAGACCGTGTGCTTCGTCCTGTTTGAGCCAGTGGAGTAGTTGCGTGACAGAGTTTATTGATAATCTGCTTGCCAACCTGGCTTTCATCTTTGAGCGCCTGACCTGGGTGAGCATCCTTGACCTGATCCTGGTCACAGCAGTTTTTTTTGGCATATTATTCTTACTGCGCGGCACCCAGGCAATGGCCTTGCTGCGTGGTGCACTGCTTCTTTTTGCCTTTATTACTCTGTTAGCATCTCTGAAAATCCTGCCTGCCTTTTCCTGGTTGGTCCAGACTACGCTGCCGGCGCTGCTGCTGGCTATCCCGGTGATTTTTGCTCCGGAAATTCGTCATGGGCTGGAGAGGCTGGGGCGCGCGGGTGCGCTGCTCCCCGGCAGTAAGAAAGGACAGCAGGCACCAGAGCCAATTTCCGCTGTGGTATCTGCCTGCTCTCGCCTCTCGGACCGACAGCATGGCGCCCTGATAGTGCTGCAACGCCAGGACTCGCTCGATGAATACCTGCGCACAGGAGTAACCCTGGACGCGCGCGTGACCGCTGAGCTGCTACTGCAGGTCTTTTATCCAAACACGCCTTTGCATGACGGTGCGGTGATCATATCCGGTTCTCGCCTGTTAGCCGCGTCTTGCGTCATGCCGCTGTCGGCCAGCGGCGTTCTGACGCGTTCCCCGGAGCGCCAGATGGGACTGCGGCACCGGGCGGCTCTGGGAATTTCTGAAGTCAGCGATGCCATCAGCGTGGTTGTCTCAGAAGAGACTGGCTCCATCTCCGTAGTACACAGCGGCAGGATGATCCGCCGCCTGGACCCGGAACGCCTGGAAAATGTCCTGCGCGCTTTCTATTATCCTTCGCAGGCTCGCGGCGGGCTTAAGCGAAACCTGTCGCGCCTCTTTCGCCGCCAGGTGAAAAGGAAGCAGGAGGAACCATGATGAGGCCGCTGCGCTGGCTGCTCCAAAACTTAGGGACTTTGCTGCTGGCATTTATCCTGGCGGTGGTGGTCTGGGTATCTGCAGTGGTCACCGCGGATCCCAACGAAGAGCGCTCCTTTATCCGCCAGGTGAACCTGGTCGGACAGTCTGCCAACCTGGCGTTGGAGGGGGATGTTCCAGAGCAGGCGCGAATTACTCTGAAAGCGCCGCGCTCTATCCTCAGTAAAATTGCAAATAACCCTAACCTGGTCCAGGCCTGGATGGACCTGACCGGTTTGGGCGCCGGTGAGCACCAGATTCCAGTCATGGTCAAGTGGGATATCAACCCGGTCCGGCTTGTACTCCTTGATCCTTCAGAAGCACAGTTTATACTGGAGCCAATCATTACTCGCATGGTTCCGGTGGACCTGAATATAAACGGTGATCCCCCTCTGGGTTACAAGAAAGGTACACCAGTTTATAACCCTGCTCAGGTCAGCGTGTCAGGCCCACAGTCCCAGGTCGATCGAGTTGCTCTGGTGCGAGCTGAACTGGATATCAGCGGCGCAAATGAGATCGTCCATAAGACCGTCCCTGTCCTACCAGTAGACGAAAAAGGAAGCCTGGTCTCCGAGCTAAGCCTTTCTCCCAAGGCGGTAAATGTGACACAGCCGATTGCCCTGCTGGGGGGCTACAAGAATGTTGTGGTCAAGGTGCTCACCCGGGGACAGGTTGCAGAAGGATACCGACTGACCAACATCTCAGTCACCCCTCCGAATGTGACCATCTTTGCTCAGGATCCCGCCCGGGTCAACGATGTTCCAGGCTATATTGAGAGCCAGACGGTTGACCTGGCCGGTCTTGCAGATGACCAGGATTACCGGGTCAATCTCAAGCTTCCTGTCGGGGTAACGCTGGTCGGTGAGCAGAGCGTCCTGGTGCAGGTCGGGGTAGCGGCGATCGAAGGCAGCCTGACTGTTTCCATCCCGGTAGAGCCGGTTGGCCTGCCGCCGGAGATGAAGGCGATTGTATCACCGAGTATGCTGGATGTGATTGTCAGTGGACCTTTGCCAGTGTTGGAGACCTTGAAGCCAGCCAGCTTCCGAGCGGTTGTCGATCTCAGTGGAATGAGCCCAGGACAATACCAGATAAAACCAATTATTGACCTGGCGCCGGATGCAGTTTCCATTAAAAACACCATCCCAGACACAGTGATGGTTGAAATCCAGGTCATCCCCTCTCCGACGCCGACCTTTCAGCCTGAAGCAACTGCATCGGTCCTGCCCGGTACAGGCACTGCGCCTGCGTCCACCCCCCAACCGGCGCCAATGTTAACCCCTACTCCCACGAGATAGAAAAAAAGGAATTTCTCATGTCAAAACCTGTTGTAGCCCTGGTTGGGCGACCGAATGTCGGAAAAAGCACCCTGTTTAACCGCTTGGCTGAAGAGCGCCTTGCAGTGGTAGACGACACCCCGGGAACCACGCGCGACCGCCTGGTAGCGGAGGCTGAATGGACCGGCGTGGTCTTTGATGTGGTGGATACGGGTGGGATTGATCCCACCACGACTGGGAAAGGAGCAAACCGTCAGCCGCTTTCGATCGGATCGGCAGATTTTATTGAGCAGATCCGCACTCAGGCGGAGATCGCCATTCGCGAGGCGGACGCGGTGCTGTTTGTAACCGATGCAGACAGTGGGGTGACTCCTGCCGATCGAGAAGTGGCAGAAATCTTGCGGCGCCACCAGCGGATGGTGGATGGAGTGCTCACACCGCCGGTGCTCCTGGTGGTCAATAAAGCCGATTCCGCCCCACGGCGCGACCAGGCCATGCAATTTTATGAGCTGGGAATGGGCGATCCGCACCCTATCTCTGCCCAGCATGGGACCGGCACAGGTGATATGCTGGATGCCCTGGTTGCGCTGATTAAGCCCTTTACGGAAGAAAGCAACGATGAATCGGTCAAAATTGCCATAGTGGGTAAGCCAAACGTGGGCAAATCCAGCCTGCTCAATCGTTTGCTGGGTGAGGAACGGGCGATTGTCAGCCCAATTGCCGGGACAACGCGGGACGCCGTGGACACCTTGATGACATTTGACCAGGTGCCGGTGACGTTGATCGATACTGCCGGTATTCGCCGGCGGGGGAAGATTGAGCCGGGAGTAGAAAAGTACAGCGTGCTGCGATCGCTGCGCGCCATTGAACGTGCGGATGTTGTTTTATTAGTGGTTGACGCCACTTCAGGGGTGACCCTGCAGGATGCCCATATCGCTGGTTTTATCCTGGATGCCTGGAAGAGCGCCGTCATTGTGGTCAACAAATGGGATGCAATCCAAAAGGATTCCAATACCATGGATGAGTTCACCCGCACGGTGCGCCGGGACCTCAATTTTATGGATTATGTACCGGTATTGTATATCTCAGCTCTGACCGGGCAGCGTGTGGACCAGGTACTGCCGTTGGCGCTGCGCGTCCAGGAGGAACGACTGGTCCGGCTGGCGACCTCGCAGTTAAACCAGGTGGTGCAGAGAGCCCAGGATGAGCACCCGGCTCCGTCGCATGCGGGCCGCCAGTTGAGAATATACTATGGAACCCAGGTACGCAGTGATCCCCCGACGTTCCTGCTGTATGCCAATGACCCTCAACTGGCGCATTTCACTTACATCCGCTTCCTGGAGAACAGATTGCGCGAGGCTTATCCTTTCCTGGGCACGCCCGTCCGCTTTGTCATCCGCCCCAGGCGTTGATCTGGCCGCGGTGAATGAACTGTCTCTAATATTTGCGACCTTGTCCCGGTTTGTAAGCGGCTTTATAATCTTTGCTACCTATGGATGAAAGTTCTTTAGAAAGTTATCATACTGAAAGCATTCCTGATCCTGGAGCGGAGGCGCCTCCTGATGTCACAGCGGAGTCCACCCCACCGGAACAGCAGAAGACAAGCCTGCGGCGCATGGTCATGGATGTAATCGAAACGCTGGTATTGGCGGGCATACTTTTCCTGGTGATTAATACCGTATCTGCCCGCATCCGGGTGGATGGCTACAGCATGGAGCCTACGCTGAAGACCGGTGAATTCGTCTTTGTCAACCGCCTGATATATAAGCTGGGCAGTCCCAGTCATGGGGACGTGATCGTTTTTCGCTACCCACGCGATCCGGAACAGGAGTTTATCAAGCGGGTGATTGGGCTGCCAGGAGACCGGGTTCAGATTGAACAGGGACAGGTTATGGTCAATGGTCAGGTGTTGACCGAGCCCTACATTTCTGCGCCTCCTGCCTATCGTTTGGATGATGTTCGGGTACCAGAGAACCAGTTGTTTGTGTTGGGCGACAACCGTAACAACTCTTCAGACTCCCACCAATGGGGAATGGTGCCGATGGAAGATGTGATCGGCAAAGCAGTGTTGGTTTACTGGCCTCCGGACAGGATGGGCCTGATCGAGTCCCCGGATACAACGCCAGCGGCGCCTTAGCTGGAAGTAGTGTGCCCGAGAATATTCCTCAATAGCTGGCATTCTCTGCGGTCAAAAGCATAAGAAGGATTCAAAATGATGGATACATTGGCTGAAATTTTACGTCTGGCAGGTGAGTATGAGCAGCAGCTTCCGAATGCTCCCGGGCCAGCCGCCGTTCCCACAGGATCTGAGATTGCCCGCTGGATCGATCACACGTTGCTCAAACCAGAGGCGACAGCGATGCAAGTAAAAACCCTGTGCGACGAGGCACGCCAGTTTGGGTTTGCTTCGGTATGTATCAACCCATCCTATGTACCGCTGGCCGCCGGGCTGCTTTCAAACTCAAACGTCCAGGTGTGCACGGTGATCGGTTTTCCCCTAGGCGCCACGCTGCCTGCGCAAAAATCGCTGGAAACCATGGCCTGTTTAAGCGAAGGCGCGGAAGAGATAGACATGGTGCTAAACATTGGTGCGCTGAAGGGGCAGGCCTATGGCCTGGTCATGAACGATATCCTGGCAGTTTGCCAGGCCGCGCATAACCAGCGCGCCCTGGTCAAAGTGATCCTGGAAACCTGCCTGCTGACCCGGCAGGAAAAGATCATAGCCTGCCTGATCTGCAAGGCTGCCGGCGCCGAGTTTGTTAAAACATCGACGGGCTTCAATGCTGCCGGGGCGACGGTGGAGGATGTTGAACTGATGCGCAGCGTGATTGGCCCAGAAATGGGAGTTAAAGCCGCAGGCGGAATCCGAAACCTGGCTGCTGCCCATGCCATGATCCAGGCTGGAGCCACCCGCCTGGGTACCAGTGCCGGTGTGCAAATTTGCAAGGAGGCTGTGTCCTGAGGAAAGAATGATCATGTCAGAAGAAGAGGTCTCAACCCCTCAGTATAATTTGCTGTGCCCAGAATGCCAGACCGGGGTGGTGCGCTTGAAGTACCTGACCTATTTTACCTGGCTGAATGAAGAATTGATTACGGTCCCGAACTTTCCAGCCTGGGTATGTGATGTATGCGGCCGGCGAGAGTACGACGAGCGGGCGATCACCTGGCTAAACACGCTGCTCAGCCCAGACACCGGGCACCATCCAAAGAAACGCCGCAGCACCGGGCCGCGGCATTCTGACCATCCTCTCCCCTGAGCCCTGTGCGCAGGGGCTTTTTTTATTGATCCAGGTAAGCTGCAAGAAACGGACGCGCCAACAGCAGCGCTGCCAGTGATTTACCATCCTGGAGCTCGCCGCTCAGCGCCATGTGATATGCCTGCTGGACTGGCATTTTTTCCACGCTAATGAACTCGCCCTCATCCGGGTTGAGCGGCGCCGGGTACAGGTCTTCTGCCACAAAAAAATACATCCGCTCGCTGGAATAGCCTGGCGTCATGAAGAATTCGCCTGCCATGGTCAGCTTCCGGGCTCCCATGCCAATCTCCTCCCGGATCTCGCGGCTGGCGGTTGCTTCAGGCAGTTCATTGGGTTCCATGGTGCCGGCAGGAAGCTCCAGGATAAACTGTCGAACAGGATGGCGGTACTGGCGGATGAACCAGATCTGGCCGTCTGCATCAATCGGTAACAGAGTGACTGCGCCTACATGCTCAATGACATCGATTAGGTGCTGCTTCCCATCTTGAAGCGCAACCAGGTCCTGCCGCACGGAAAATGCCCGTCCGTGAAAAGCCATTTCGGATTGGATCACATCAAAAACCATGAATAAACCTCTATATTAATGAAAAATTCAGGAGCAGGGAAATGCTCCTGAAGATTATAACGGCAAACCTTGAATTATGGGATCTGGAGCACCTGTCCGGCAGAGATTTTATACGGTTCCTGCAGGTTGTTGACGTAGGCGATAGCATAGGGGTCCACATCCCCAAACTGGCAGGCAATGGAGAAGATTGTCTCTCCATTGCTCACGGTATAGGTAGTGGGATGCGGGCGCAGAGACCGGGCAGAGGGGAATGGACTGCCTGACTGAGGGATTTTCAGGGTCATGCCAGGGTAGACAAAGGTATTTCCACTGAGCCCACTCAGGTTGAGCATTTCTCCAGGGTTTACATTGAAACGCCTGGCAATACAGTAGGGGTGCTCTCCCTGCTGCAGGATATATTCTACAGGGAGTCCAGGGGTGGGCGTGGGCGGGATGATTTGTGTCGGTTGGACAGCCGGGGGCTGGGCTGGAGCGACAGCAGGAGGCGCAACCGGGGTCAGCATATCGGGCTGAGGAGTAAGAGGAGCGCCGGATGGCAGGGTGGCGGTGATTGCCTGGGAGAGAGGCGCCTGTGCGGTTTGCTGCGCCTGGATCGAGATAGCCGTTTGGGTAGCAAACAGCATAAGCTGCGCCATGACCTCATTGGTCACAGCCGGGGAGGCCTGTTTGGGATTTGCCCCAGAAGGAGTGGCTGGAGTTTTTGTCGTTGATTGGACGGATCGAGTGCAGGCTGTTGCCCCAGTAATCAGGGCCACACATAAAATAATCAAAACTGTCCGTTTTCGAAACATTGCTGGCTCCTTACTGCCTGAGGCGCTCTGGCGAGTCATGATGGGAGGATGCATCTACCATGCCAACAACCCAGTCAGAGCAAACATGTCTGCAAAGATGGTAGCACATCCCCGAAGCTGCGTCAAGCAAAATCAATCCTTCAAAAGTAGGAATTAGATTCCTGCTTTAAGATTAGATGTGAGCAGATTGTAGGAGAGTAAGGATAAATTAAAATTGTAGGCGATCGCTTCACCAGTGAAGCGATCGCCTCATAGTAAAGGCTTATGATATACCCGATGGGTTAACGATTACGGCGCACTCCCAGGGTCAGCTCACCGGTTTCCAGCTTGTGGACCTCAGTATAAGCATCACCCGGTGCAATACCTGCTATGATCTGCGTGGAAAGCGTCTCGGCGCGGATATAATCGCTCCAGGCTGCCAGAGTTTCATCTGCAGCTGCTGCAAGTTTGTCGTCAGGTTGGAAAAATGTGGTGATGCGGTCGTCAATATTGAAACCTGCATCTTTGCGCATGGCCTGGACCCGGCGGACGATCTCGCGCGCCAGGCCTTCTGCGCGCAGATCGGGGGTGAGGGTTGAATCCACGGCCACCGTGATCAGCTTATCGGCAGCCACTGCCAGACCCGGGGCTGGCTGGGTCTGGACCAGGATCTCTGAGGAGGTCAATTCCACAGGCTGTCCATCGACCTCCAGGTGTAGAGGATCACCTGCCTGGAGTCTGGCAGCCACTTCAGCCGGATCCAGGGATGCCAGGGCAGTGCGCAGTAGAGGAAAGCGAGCGCCAAAGCGAGGACCAAGCAGCTTATTGTCTGGCAGCACCCGGTAAGTGACCAGCTGCCCCACCTGCTCCACAAACTCAAAGGACTTGACATTGAGCTCATCGACTACAATGCTCACCATCTCCGGGCTTAATGAGGCAGATTTCCCGGCATAGGCCAGGGCTTTTGCCAGCGGCTGTCGCACCTTGAGACCGGCGCTATTGCGGGCACCCAGTCCCAGGCTGGCAATTTGGCGGGCCAGGCTCATCTGGTTCAACAGAGTGTCATCTACCGCAGCGGCGTCTGCTTGCGGCCAGGAGGTATGATGCACGCTCAGATAAGCCTGCGGCCGGACGCTGCGCACCAGGTTTTGGTACATGACCTCGGTGACAAAGGGCGTGAAAGGCGCCAGGAGTTTCATCAGTTTTACCAGGACATGATAAAGCGTCGTGTAAGCTGTGTTTTTATCATTATCCTGTTCGCTCTTCCAGAAGCGGCGCCGGCTGCGGCGAACATGCCAGTTGGTCAGGTCATCAAGAAATGCCTCCAGCGCCAGGGTGGCGGTGTAGCTGTCCGAATTTTCCAGCGCATCTGAGGTCTGCTGGGCTGCCTGGTTGAGCCGCGCCAGGATCCACCGATCGAGTACGTTGTCGCTGGTGGGGGTGGGACCTTCCGGTACAGACGGGTCGAAAACAGCCCCGCTCTTCTCCGGAGTCCAATTGTCCAGGATCGCGTAGGTAGTGAAGAAGCTGTAGACGTTCCACAAGGGCAGCAAGAAGCGGCGGCGGGTTTCATCGCCTCGAGTATAACCAAACAGCAGGTCGTTCTCAGGTTTGTGAGCGCAGAAAACCCAGCGCATCACATCCACACCCATTTTGTCAGCAGCCTCATTAAACTCAATCATATTGCCCCAGCTCTTGTGCATGGGGCGCCCATCTTCAGCCAGCAGCGTGCCATAGCCAAAGTTCTGAAGGAAGGGAGGCTCCTCTGCCATGACCGTGCCCATCGCCAACAGGCTGTAGAACCAGTTGCGGAACTGACCCGGGAACGATTCGGAGATCCAGTGAGCCGGATACCATTTGCGCCAGTATTGTGGATCCGTGCGGTAGCCCAGCGTGCTGAAAGGTACAATACCTGCGTCCAACCAGGGATTACCCACGTCGGAGATGCGGCTCATCTGCCCGTGGCACCTGGGGCATTCCAACTTGACCGAGTCGATGAAAGGCCGGTGCGGCGTGTGGCCTTCAAAAACATCCCATCCAGATGTGGCCCGTTCTTTTAACTCCACATCGCTGCCGATCACTTCGTAGTGTTCGCACGATTCGCAGATCCAGATCGGAAGCGCCAGGCCCCAGAAGCGTTTCTTGCTGATCATCCAATCGTGCATATTGCGCAGCCAGTCCATTTCGCGGGAAAAGCCAAACTCCGGGATCCAGCGGATCTGGTCAACGACATCCATGATCTGGTAGCGCAGGCTGCGGTCCTTTTCTTCTTTGGTCAGCTGCTCACGCGGCTTGTTGTACACCTCGCCCATGCTGACAAACCACTCATCCACCAGGCGGAAGACCAGTTCCGTCTTGCAGCGCCAGCAGGTGGGATAGCGGTGGGTGTAAGGCTCCACGCGGTAGAGCACGCCCTTCTTCTCCAGGTTCTCGAAGATCGGGGTGGCAATATCCGAGACATGCATCCCGGTAAGCCAGTCAAAGCCCTCGATAAAGACGCCCTCCTCCGTCAGCGGGGCGACAAATGGGAAACCGTGCTCGCGTCCCAGTTGAAAGTCTTCGGCGCCGCAACCCGGGGCAATGTGCACAATGCCCGTGCCTTCGGTCTCTCCAACCTCATCCCACAAGATCACCTGGTGGGAATCTCGAGCGCTGGGGAACTTGCTGCTCGCCTGTTCTGCAGGCAGCTCGTCAAATGGGCCCGAATACGTCCAGCCTACCATGTCAGTACCCTTTAACTCGCCGAGTACCTCGTAAGACCCGCGCAGCATATGCAGCGTTCCCTTGGAAAGGTAGAAAATCTCGCTGCCCTGGCGCACTTTAGCGTACGTCAGTTCAGCGCCAACAGCCGCGGCAACGTTGCTGGTCAGCGTCCAGGGCGTGGTAGTCCAGACAAGCAGGGATTCATTGTCTCGCCCGCGCAACGGAAAACGCAGGGTGACACTGCGGTGGGTCAGCTCGGCATAACCATCGGTAACGATCTCGTGCTGGCTGATGCCAGTAGCGCAGCGCGGACACCAGGGCATCACATCCTCGCCGCGATGCAGCCAGCCCTTTTGCCAGCATTTTTTGAGAAATGCCCAGATCATGTAGTTGTTTTCGTTAGAGAAGGTGAAATATGACCCGCCCAGCTGGGCCAGGCCCAGCTGTCCAACGATCTGCTCCACCGTGTCGGTTACCGGCCCATTGGGGCCAGGGACGGTGATCACCCTCCCCGGCTCGGTGACGATCCATTCTGCTAACTGGCGCAGCAGGTTGGTATCATTCCAATCCATCCAGTATCCCAGGCGCACGGATTGGTCCGTCTGTACGGATGCAAAGCGCAGCACACGGGATTTGCACTTGCGCACGAATTGCTCCAGGCCGAAATCCTCGATGTCCTTCTTGGTGCGGAAGCCCATTTCTTTCTCAACTTCGACCTCAACCCACAGACCCTGGCAGTCAAAGCCGTTCTGGTAGCGCAGGTGACGACCGCGCATCGTCCAGTAGCGGTTATACAAATCCTTATAGGTTCGTCCCCAGCCGTGGTGAACACCCATTGGATTGTTAGCGGTGATTGGCCCATCAATGAATGACCACACCGGATCATCTTTGTGGATGTGGCGCATCTGATTGAACGCCTCGGTTTCTTTCCAGAACTGGAGCACATCCCGCTCTTGAGCCGGATAATCAACTTTAGCCGGTACTTCCTTGAAACCCATGCTGCCTCCAAAACCATAAATTAAAAAAAACACTCGTCCCATTCAGGGACGAGAGCATTTGTCTCCCGCGGTACCACCCTGGTTCCTGTGTAATAGACACAGACACCTTATTCCAGCTACACTCCCGACCAGGGTTATAGCTGCGTCCAACTAACGGTGAACGTATCCGGCTTGCTTATTGGCCTCCAATAATAAGAGGTGTTCAGCTTGCGGCTCCGGAAGGATTTTCTACCTGCAAATCTGACCCGGCTTGCACCAACTCCGGGCTCGCTGCCAGTTCTGGCAGGTTTACTCGTTTCCATCACAGCCTTTATCTCTGGATTTACCGAACTTCCATTATGCCACAAAATGGAAAACCGGTCAAATAAAAATTGGGGAAATTTGTTTTATAACCTCTTGACAGGTAAGTCCTAACGGGGTAATATACTAGTGTAATAAAGTATATTGGAATAATAGACTTTATAGAGTATATATGAACTTATCCAAGCGCGGCGAATATGGCCTGCGAGCCATGATTGAAATTGCCTTGATACAGGAGGAGAGAGGCAGCCAGCAGGCGGTTGTCCAGATAAAGGAGATCGCTGAGCGGCAAAATATCCCGGCGAAATTCCTGGAGCAGATCCTGCTCTCCTTGAAAAATGCCGGGTTTGTACACAGCAAGATGGGCGTGGGTGGCGGTTATTACCTGGCTCGCCTGCCGCAGCAGATCTCGCTGGGTCATATTGTCCGCCTGTTGGACGGCCCCCTGGCGCCGATCCGCTGTGTCAGCCAGACTGCGTATGAGCAGTGTGGCTGCCCGGACCAGGAAACCTGTGGATTGCGCCTGGTCATGTTAGATGTGCGTAATGCCATCGCCCAGATCCTAGACAACACTTCACTTGCAGATGTCACCCAACGAGTTGCCGCTGCTCGCCTGGCGAACCAAATCCTGGACATTGGATCAGTTCTGGATCAACCCACATTTGGCTCTCCAGAAGGAAATTGACAGGAAGCATGTCCGGTAAGTAAAGGAGAATGTTAATGAAGCACACATCTCGATTGATCTATACTGCATCGGTTCTGATTTTTGCAGCTATACTGGCCAGCGCATGTGGGCAGGCAGTTGAACAACCCGCGGCATCCGTGCAGCAACCGGCCGCCTCCGGCCAGGAGTTGAAAGGCAATATCGCCATTTCGGGTGCTTTTGCCCTGTATCCCATGATGACCCGCTGGGCAGAGGAATTCCACAAGGTGCACCCCGGTGTTGAGTTTGACATCTCTGCGGGCGGAGCAGGAAAAGGCATGGCAGATGCCCTGGCCGGGGCTGTTGATATTGGCATGGTTTCACGCTCGGTGACAAAGGATGAGGAGAACAAAGGCGCCTTCTGGGTGGCGGTAACGAAGGACGCCGTTTTCCCTATGGTCAATGAAAAAAATCCTGTGCTGGGTGACCTGCTCAAAAAGGGTGTAAGCCGCCAGGTGTTCATGGGAATCTACATCTCTGAAACCATCAAGACCTGGGGGGAAGTGGTGGGCCGACCCGAGGTGACGGACCAGATCCACCTGTTTACACGTTCAGACTCGGCAGGCGCCCCAGAAGTATGGGCAAAATACCTGGGTGGGAAGCAGGAGAACTTGAAGGGGATCGGCGTGCAGGGTGATCCGGGCTTGTTGGAAGCTGTGGTAAAGGATCCCTTCGGAATTGGGTATAATAATCTCGGCTACGCTTTTGATATGGCCACAGGCAAACCGGTTGTGGGGGCGGCAGTTGTCCCGATCGATGCCAATGGCAATGGTCAGGCCGATCCAGACGAGGTGATCGACAGTGAGGCAAAAGCGGTTGAGATGGTAGCAACAGGCAAGTATCCTTCACCTCCGGCACGTGCCCTGAACCTGGTCACGAAGGGTAAACCTTCTGGTTTGCTGCAGGCATTCTTGACCTGGATTGTGACCGATGGCCAGAAGTTTGTGGGTGAAGCGGGTTATGTGCAGCTTCCTCCGCAGCAGTTGCAGGAATCCCTGGATAAATTGAAATGAATTCCTGGTTGTGGAAGCCCCGGCGTTTGCTGTCCCATTCGTTCGGGGCTGTTTTTTTCCTGATCTCCACATTACCGCTCCTGTTGTTAATCCTGCTGGGCGCTGCCCTCCTGGTGCGTTCCTGGCCGATTCTGTACACCATTCCTTTTCGTGAATTGTTCCTGGGTACAACGTGGCTGCCCAATGAAGGAAAATTTGGCTATCTGCCCTTCATCGTGGGGACGATCTGGGTGACGGGGGTAGCCATGATCTTGTCCATTCCTCCATGTATCCTGACGGCGATTTACCTGGTGGAGTATGCGCGCCCTGGGTTGCAAGCCTTGATGAAACCGCTGCTGGATCTGCTGGCTGCTATTCCATCTGTGGTGTATGGGGTTTGGGGCATGGTGGCTATCGTCCCGATGGTGCAGGTCCTCAATCCCGCGGCGAACCGATGGCTCGGGGCGCTCCCCTTTTTCTCATCCGAAAATCCGACCGGATACAGCATTCTGGCTGGTGGAATTGTTTTGGCAGTGATGGTGACACCTTTTGTGATTGCGGTAACCTATGAGGTGCTCACCGCCGTACCGATGGGGATTCGGGAGGCCTCGCTGGCAGTAGGAGCGACAAAGTGGCAAACGATTAAATATGCAGTGATGCCCCAGGCACTGCCGGGGATCGTTGCCGGGGTGGTCCTGGGAGCTTCACGCGCCCTGGGTGAGACGATGGCGGTGATGATGGTAGTTGGCAATATTCCAAAAATTCCCGGATCGATATTTGATCCGGCTTACCCCTTACCGGCCTTGATAGCCAACAATTACGGGGAGATGATGTCCATCCCGCTGTACGATGCAGCACTATTAGGCGCAGCCCTGGTGCTGCTGCTCATTGTTTTATTTTTTAACATCCTGTCCACCCTGACCCTCAGGCGATTCCTGGCTGGGAAGAAGCGTGTATGAAGCGGCGACATGTTGAGGAAGCATTTTTCAAGGGATTGATGATCCTGTCCTTTCTCCTGGTGGCAGGCAGCCTGGGGTTTATCCTGGTCACGATCATTGTCAAGGGGTTACCGGCACTCAGCCTGTCTATGTTGATCCAGACGCCCAAGGGGGGGTATTACCTGGGTAAAGAAGGCGGCATTTTGAACGCCATCCTGGGCTCCCTGTACCTAGCAATTGGCGCTACTTTGTTGGCTATGGTTGTCAGCCTGCCCATCGCTTTATATTTGCAGGTCTACATTCGTGGCTCACGTTGGGCGGACACTGTGCGCATGGCGATGGATGTCTTATGGGGCATTCCTTCCATTGTATATGGCGCTTTTGCCTTTACGATTATGCTGGCGTTGGGGATGCGCGCCTCGCTGTTAGGCGGAATCCTGACCCTGACCTTGATCGAAATCCCCATCATGACGCGCGCCATGGATGAAGTGATTCGTCTCATCCCCATTGATCTTGAGCAGGCATCTCTGGCATTGGGCGCTACCCGCCTGGAGACCGCATTCAAGGTGGTGGCACGCCAGATGCTGCCGGGGATCGTCACCGCCATTCTGCTGGCATTTGGCCGGGCCATTGGGGATGCAGCTGCAGTGTTGTTCACCGCGGGATATACCGATCGCATCCCGACCTCTTTGTTCCGCCCGGTCGCCACGCTACCCCTGGCAGTATTCTTCCAATTGGGCACCCCCTTCCCTGAGGTCCAGCGCCGTGCTTACGCTTCTGCCCTGGTTCTGACGATTATTGTTCTGTTAGTCAGCCTGGGTTCGCGCTGGTTAGCCAGCCGTTTGAGCCGGTATTCAATCAAATGAGGTATCATAGCATGGAGTTAGAACCCCATATTCAAATCCGCAACCTGAGAGTCGAATATGACCGAGGTGAACACCTGGCGTTGAAAGATATTAACCTGGATATCCCCAAGAATCAGATTACAGCGATCATGGGGCCTTCAGGATGCGGCAAAACGACTTTGTTGAAAAGCCTGAATCGCTTCCTGGAGCTGAATGGCTCAACATCCATTTCAGGGCAGGTGCTGGTGGATGGTGAGGACATCCAGACCCCTGGGGCTGACGTCACGGAGATCCGCAAACGGATCGGCCTGCTTGCACAGCGCCCTTATCCCCTTCCGATGTCTATCTATGATAACGTGGCTTATGGGATGCGCATCCACCGGATGATGCCATCCGGGCGTAAAGGCAAACGTGTAACAGACGAAAAAGTCCAGCAGTATCTGGAAATGGCTGGATTATGGGATGAGGTGAAGGATCGGCTGCATAAACCAGCAAGCGGGCTGTCGATCGGCCAACAGCAGCGCCTGTGCCTGGCACGGGGATTGGCCGTTGAGCCCGAGATCCTGCTGGGCGATGAGCCTACCTCGGCCCTGGATCCGATATCGGCCCAGCATATTGAAAAACGGCTACTGGAATTAAAAGATCGGTATACAATCGTATTGGTAACGCATGTGCTGCGCCAGGCCAAACGACTGGGTGACTACGTGATATTTATGTACCTGGGTGAAGTGGTCGAATGTGGCCCGGCGCATGAGGTCTTTGACCATCCGAAAAAGGAGCGCACCCGTGCATATCTGGAGGGTTTATTCTGA
>CAIQIV010000731.1 GCA_903871905.1 uncultured Chloroflexota bacterium
AATTCCCCTTACTCCCCGCCCCTAGAGGGGCGGGGCCGGGGGTGGGGTGAGGACATCTTACTTTTTGATGTCCGGGTTTGGCAGCATGAAGTCGCGCAGGATGCCGGTCAGCTCGCGGTAGGCCTCGATGAACTGGCGCAGGGTGCGCACGGTCGGGCCGTAGGTATCAAATTCGGCCACCGTCATGCCGTCCACCTCGTAGCCGCGGCGGAAATCGGTAAAGTGACGGTAAAGCGCGTCGAAGATCGGCTGTGGGATGGGCTCGTCGATGCGGCTGCGCACTTCCACATCCGAGGCGTTGTACAGCTTCTGCCAGTCGCACGGGATGCTCAGGATCAGGTCGCCGCCGATCAGTTCGGACCAGTGCATGTGGTGGCGGTAGGCCGCCGCCAGCAGGCGGGCGCGGTAGCCGCGCTCCTTGAAGATCTGGTAGGCCTTCTTGACGTAGGCCACCCCGGCCCAATCGGCGTAGCCAGGCGTCTCAATGATGCGGTCACGCTTTTCCAGCACGTGGATCCAGTCGTCCACCCGGCCTTCCATAATCGTGCACACCGGGGCCATGTGCTCCACGTCCAGCCCGGCGGCAGTACGGCGGTTCAGCCCGCGCTCGATGGCTTCGGCCACGGCGATAGCCTGCGGCACGCAGAACGAGACGGTGGCGTTGACATTTACCCCCCGGAAGGTGGCCTCTTCAATCGCCACTACCCCGGCTGCGGTCACCGGGATCTTGACCTGCATGTTGGGCGCGAGCGAATTGAAGTGCACCGCCTGCTCCACGATCAGTTGGGGATTGCGGTAAAAAGTGGGGTTGGTCTGGATGGACAGGCGGCCCTTCTTGCCGTTGGTGCGCTGAAAAACCGGCAGCAGCAGCTCTGCGCCCTTAACGGCCATCTCCTCGATCAGCTTCCAGGTGACCTGGTCTTCCGTCCAGGTGGGGTTCTCGGCGATAATCGCGTAAATTCGGTCGCGCCAGAGGTGCATTTCTTTTTTCAGCACCGCCAGCACAATCGACGGGTTGGTGGTCGCGCCCACCGCGCCGTGCTCGAGGGCATAGGTCAGCTCATCGATCGAGCACGAGTCATTCCACAGGTCGGTGGGGGTGGTCATCACCGTCTGGTGGAGGGGGCTTTTATAGGTTTCTTGAGGGGTCATGCGGTTCTCCTTTGAGCGGTCAGCAGTCAGCATTTCAGCAGGTCAGCAGTCAGTGGTCAGTGGTCAGTGGTTAGCGCGGGGAAATAGCGCGTTATTGCGATTCCATGCCCAGGTGCACAAGGGGCAAGCGCGGGTCCTGCGTGGTCCAGCCGGCGCGCACCCAGGCGTACTGCGGGTCATCCTGGGCGGTCAGCACCTGGGCAGAGCCCGCCAGCACATTCAGGTAATAGGTGGTGTAGCCGTGGCCCGATACCACCGGGTGGTAGCCTTCCGGCACCAGCACCAGGTCGTTGTCGCCCGCCATGACCAGTTCGTCCAGGCGGCCGTCGCCGGTGTAGACGCGCTGGTAGGCAAAGCCTTCCGGGCGGTCGATCTGGTAGAAATAGACCTCTTCCAGGTCGGCTTCCACCAGGTTGCCCTGCGCGTCCAGGGTGTGGCAGTCGTGCTTGTGGGGCGGGTACGAGCTCCAGTTGCCGGGCGGGGTGTAGACTTCGCACACCACCAGGCGGTGCACATCTGAGCCGGGCGGCAGCATGTGGTTGATCTGGCGGGTGGCATTGCCGCCGCCGCGGATCTCCACGCGCACCTCGGCCGGCGTCACCAGGCGGGCGGGGTGGTCCTGGTCGGTGGCGCAGTAGCTGACGGCGAACTCGGCCTGCTCATCGAGCGCGGTCACCTGCAGCTGCGTGCGGCGCGGCAGGTAGAGCGTGTAGGGCATGCCGTGAAACACGGCTGGGCGGCGGCCCACCTGCGGCCAGCTGCCGCGGTTAGAATGCACCGCCACCGCGCCGCTCAGCGGCACCAGCACCAGTTCATGCTCAGTGGTGTCAAAGCTCCAGG
>CAIQIV010000732.1 GCA_903871905.1 uncultured Chloroflexota bacterium
CGGCGGGTGATTGCCCGGCTGATGCATGAATTTTCCCATGTGCGCGTGGTGCTCGTTGGTGATACGGAGGTGTACCAGCGGGTTGTTAATCTTCCCGATTCGCGGCGTCGCTTCTGGCCTCCGGTGAGTGTTGAGGATTACCCATATTTGCTTGGGCAGGTGGATGTGCTGCTTGTTCCCCTGCGTAACTCGCCGTTTAACCAAAGCCAGAGCGACCGCCGCCTGGTCGAAGCGGGGATCCGGCGCATTCCGTGGGTTGCTTCGCCCATTCCATCCTACGTGGATTGGGAAGTGGGAGGTTTAATCGCTCATAGCCTGGAGGAATGGCACAGCCATCTGCGCCAGTTGATCCTGGATGTTGATTTGCGTGCATCCCTTGGACGGGCTGGACGCCGCAAGGCGGATGAGCGCGAGATGAGCCAGCTGGGTAAGAAGTGGTTTATCCTGATTAACCAGGTCATTGGAACAAAAGTGAAGGAACGACCTGGATAACTTGGGGTGAATTGGATAAGAATCCATGAAAATCGTCTACGTCTACGCGGATAACCTACAGGAGTGGAACTGCAGTGAATGGCGCTGCGCTGTCCCGGCGCGTGCCATTAATCGCGCCGGCCGGCATTCCGCTGAAATGCTCAGTATCAATGATTTTTCATTGACCACACCACAAGCCCAGAGCATCTGCAGCTCTGCAGACATCATCGTTGTCCAGCGCAACTTGTTTGGTTCTGTGCTCTCTGCTGTTCAACATTGGAAAGCGCGGGACAAGATCCTGGTGGCTGATTTTGATGATGCTTACAACTTGATGCCTTCCAGCAACGGCAGCTATCGTTTCTGGCATGACGGGATTGTCAATCGTGCGGATGGCAGCCAGGATAAGTTGGACCCGGCTCCACTCACACAGTTCAAATGGGGCCTGCGCCTGGTGCATGCCGCTACTGTCCCCTCGAAGCGCCTGGCGGATGACTGGCACAATTATGCCGAGATGTACTATTTGCCAAACTATATCGACCTGGAGAAATACCAGAATGTCAGGCGTGAATCTCATAAAGGCATTATAATTGGTTGGGGTGGCAGTGTATCGCACCTGCAGAGTTTTATGGGAAGCGGTGTGATGACGGCCCTGCAGCAGGTATGTCGTACACGCCCCCAGGTCAAAGTGATGGTCTGCGGGAATGATAAACGGGTCTTCGATGCTCTGCCGATCCCGGAAGAGCAAAAGATCCTCCAACCCTGGGTACCTTACAACGAGTGGGCCAATGTCCTGGCCAAGTTTGATATCGGCCTGGCACCGCTGCATGGAACGTTTGACGAGCGCCGGAGTTGGATCAAGGTCCTCGAGTACATGGTGATGAAGATCCCCTGGGTTGCCAGTGAAGGCCCGGCATACCAGGATCTGCGCCCTTATGGCTGGTTGGTGAAGAATACCTCGGGTGCGTGGGAACGAGTTTTATTGGATATGGTCGATCACCTGGAAAATTACAAAGAAGAGGCCTCCCAGGGTCCCTATTTCTTTGGCATCAGCCAGGGGATCGATGAGAATGTGGATAAAATCATCCAAACGTATTCTGAGATTACCAGGCGAGTCCGATAATAGACGCATTTTTTGACATAATGGATTGAACCCATGCCAATTCGCAGAACGCCAGTTAAGCCTCCAGAATTAATCACGATCCCTGCCGGGGCAGTGATGATGGGAACCAGCGAAGACCAGGTCTGGGATATGTTGGAAAAAGAGGACTGGGCCGAGGATTGGTATTCGCGCGACCTGTTCCAGGTTGAGCAGCCGCAACACCTGATTGAAGTCCCTACTTTCGAAATCGGAAAATTTCCGGTGACCAACGCAGATTACCACATTTTTGTGTGGGAGACTGCCCATCGCGTGCCGCGTACCTGGGTGGGGTTTCATCACAGCGAGGAAGAAGCCAATAACCCGGTGGTAGCGATTACCCGGGAAGACGCTCTGGCGTACTGCAAATGGCTGAGCGGCAGGATAGGAGGCAAACAGTACCGTCTGCCGACCGAGTCGGAATGGGAGCGCGCCGCGCGGGGTGATGATGAGCGTATCTATCCCTGGGGAAATGATTTTGAGCCGTGGCGCTGCAACACGCTGGAGAGCGCCAGGCGCGCCACCTCTCCTGTTGGACTGTACTCCCCTAGCGGCGACAGCCCCTATGGGGTGACCGATATGGCAGGCAATGTCTGGGAATGGACGAGCACACTGCTCAAACCCTACCCCTATAGCTCGAAGGACGGCCGGGAGACCGAGGACAGCCCTGGACCTTATGTGGTGCGCGGCGGATCGTGGTATTACACCCGCAAGCTGGCCCGTGTTTCCTGCCGCGAGGGCGTGCTGAAGACCTTTATCTCTCCTGCGCTGGGTTTTCGCCTGGCGCGGGATGTGTGAGATGAGTTATCAATAGCAGGTTCAATTTCGACGAGTCCGCCAGAAATGTTTTTCGGCGGACTTTTTTATGGGGCACTTACGTAGAGTTTTGCCATTATTTACGGCATTTTACTGGCAGGTAAGTTAAATTGAGTTCAGTATGTTGAGATCATTCTGAAATTTCCAAACAATAAAAATCCAGGAGAGCTATGAACGTCCTAGTTGTTGGCGGGGCTGGGTATATCGGGGGCGCAGCAACAGACCTTTTGCAGCAAACTCAGCATAAAGTGCGGATCTATGACTCGCTGCTTTATGAAGAGAGCTATCGTAAACCTGTTGACTTTATCTATGGGGATATTCAAAATCATGAATTGCTCAAGACACATTTGACTTGGGCTGATGCAGTAATTTGGCTGGCTGCGTTGGTCGGGGATGGCGCCTGCGCCTTGAATCCAGCGATTTCGATCGAGATTAACCAAAACTCTGTTGCCTGGCTGGCTGATAACTTTGATGGTCGGATTATCTTCATGTCGACATGTTCTGTTTATGGCGCCCAGGATGGTGAACTGACAGAGGAATCGCCAACGAATCCGCTTTCAGTTTATGCAATGACCAAGCTGGCAGCTGAAGAGCACTTGAAAAATAAGAACGCCATGATCTTCCGCCTGGGGACTTTGTTTGGAGTGGGTGATCTATTTGCCCGTATCCGCCTGGATTTGGTGGTCAATGTGCTGACAGTACGGGCGGCGTTGGAAAAGAAATTAACGGTCTTTGGCGGGGATCAATTCAGACCGCTGCTGCATGTTAAAGACGCGGCGCGTGCAGCGGTCGAACATGTGGAAACCCGGCATACCGGGGTCTTTAATTTACACCGTCAGAATGTGCGGATTATTGACCTGGCCTACCAGGTTCGCAATCACTTTCCGGATGCGGAGATGATTACAACCAATATGCAATTCCAGGATGCTCGCAATTATCGGGTGAACAGCGACCGGGCGCGCTCTGTCTTGGGGTGGCGGCCTACCTGGTCGATCGATGACGGGATTGGGGAAATCAAAGACCTGGTTGAAACCCGGCGGCTCAAGGATGTGCGCAATCCACGCTATACTAACCAGACGTTCCTGGCGCAGATCGTCCGCCAGCCGAATGCTTAACCCGGAGTAGCCTATGTTGGATGATGTGAAAATCTTCGATGGCGGTATTGCAGTGGACGATCGGGGGGAGCTGGCTTTTGTCAACGACTTTCAATTTGATGGGGTGAAGCGATTTTACCTGGTCAGCAACCATAAGGCTGGTTTTGTGCGGGCCTGGCATGCCCACCGCCGGGAAGCAAAGTATGTGAGCGTGGTCAGCGGCTCGGCTGTGGTAGGAGCGGTGAAAATTGATGATTGGGATCACCCTTCCCGTGATTTGCCCATCCAGCGTTTTGTCCTTTCCGCTTCACGACCGCAGGTCTTATTTATCCCTGCGGGATATGCCAACGGTTTTATGTCCCTAACTCAGGATTTGAAGATCATCTTCTTTTCCACGGCCTCGTTGGATGAAAGCCGGGGGGATGATATCCGCTATGATGCCCACTACTGGGATATCTGGAATGTTGTGGAACGCTAGAGGTGAGCCGTGAGTAAAACGACAGTGGTTGTCCTTGGCGCCAGCGGGATGCTTGGCTCGATGGTGGTCGATGTCTTATCACGTGACGAGAAGCTGCAGGTCATTGCCACGGTCCGCTCGGAGGAACTGGCGCGCCGGGCTGCCCAGCGCATAGGTGAGGTCGATTGGCGTGTCTTTAATATCACCCATGACCTGGACACTGCCCGCCAGCTTACCGATCTGGGCGAAGCGCAGTGGTTTGTGAATGCAATCGGGTTAACCAAGCCTTATACGCATGATGATAATCCCATGGAAATTGAGCGGGCGATCGTGGGAAATGCACTTTTTCCCCATATCCTGGCCAGGGTTGCTGGTGCGTCGGGTGGCAGGGTGCTCCAGATTGCTACCGATTGTGTTTACTCTGGTACCAAAGGCAGGTATATCGAAAGCGATAAGCACGATGCGCTGGATGTGTATGGCAAGACGAAAAGCCTGGGTGAGGCGCTGCTGCCGAATATGCACTGCCTGCGTTGTTCCATCATTGGCCCTGAGCCCAAGGTATACGCTTTCCTGCTGGAATGGTTCCGCCGCCAATCCCCTGGCGCTACCGTATCGGGCTTCACTAACCATGCCTGGAATGGGGTGACGACTCTCCATTACGCTCGAGTTTGCCACGGGATCATCTGCAGTGGGTTGGATCTTCCGCATCTCCAACACATCATTCCGAGCGGCGAGATCAGCAAATATGAGCTGCTGCGCTGTTTTTCTCGCGCATATCAACGCACGGATATTGCGATTAATGCCACTGAAGCTTCTTATACCATTGACCGGACTCTGCAAACGGAAAATCAGGCGTTGAACGAGAAAATCTGGCAGTTGGCAGGTTATCCGGAATGTCCCCCCACTTTGCCGCAGATGGTGGAAGAAATGGCTCAATTCGATTATCGTTTCACAGGCCTGGCAGCATGAAAGTCTTCACGATCCTCGGTACACGCCCTGAAATCATCCGTCTCTGCCGTATCATTGAAAAGCTGGATAAAGTGTGTGAGCAGGTGATTGTCCA
>CAIQIV010000733.1 GCA_903871905.1 uncultured Chloroflexota bacterium
CAGGAGACGATCCGGGAAGAGGCTGAGCGCGCTGAAATGCCGTATGTGACGACGCGCTGGTTGGGCGGTATGCTCACCAACTGGCGCACCATTCGCGGGCGTATCAACGAGATGGAAAAGTTGGAGCGCATGCGCGAAAAGGGCGAGTTTGACCGCCTGACCAAGAAAGAGGCGCTGATCCTCAGTCGTGAGATCGAGCGCCTGGAAGTTCTGCTGGGTGGCATCCGCAAGATGGCCCGCCTGCCAGACCTGGTGTTTGTGGTGGATGTGCGCCGTGAGGCGACCGCTATTCACGAGGCGAACCTGCTGAATATCCCGGTGATCGCCCTGGTTGACACCAACTGCGACCCGCGGGATGTGGATTATGTGATCCCCTCCAATGATGACGCCATCCGCGCCATCAAACTCCTGGTGGCCAAGATTGCTGACGCGGCGATTGAAGGCCGCTCCATGCGCAAGGATATTGACGAAGAAGAGTTTCGCCCGACCCGCATGGCCATGCCGGGTATCGAGGAGCCTGAGATACCGGATGATGAGTTGCTGGGCGCTTCAACCCTGGCCAAAATTTCGCCGCGCAGCCTCCCCGTTGACGTAGTGGAAGAAGACATTTACGAAGATTACGAGGACGAGGAAGGCGAAGAAGATGACGCTGAATGGGAAGAAGACGAAGAACCTGAAGCTGATGAAGAAGAGTTGAGCTAGGAGCGAAGACGGACATGGAGATCACTACCGAACAGATCAAGCAGTTGCGCGAGTCCACTGGCGCAGGGATTTTGGACTGCCGCAAGGCATTAACCCAGGCCAATGGTGATTTTGACAAAGCGGTGGATTATCTGCGGGAGAAGGGCCTGGCCACGGCGGCCAAGCGCTCTGACCGTGAGGCTTCCGAAGGCGTGGTGGAGCTTTACTCTCACGGGAAAGGCCGCGTGGGTGTAATGGTGGAAGTCAACTGCGAGACCGATTTTGTCGCTCGCTCTGATGCCTTTCGTACTTTTGCCCATGAGCTGGCGCTGCAGATCGCTGCGTCAAACCCGCGCTACCTGCGTGCTGAGGATGTTCCGGCGGAAGAGTTGGAGCACGAGCGCGAGATTGCACGCGCCCGGGCGCGTGAAGAAGGCAAGCCCGAGAACGTGCTGGATCGCATTGTGGAAGGGCGTGTCGAGAAGTACAAAGACGAAGTATGCCTGCTGCGACAGCCTTACATCCGCGACGAGAGCATCACCATTGAGAAACTGATGATGCAAAATGTTGCCTCGATCGGCGAGAATGTCGTCATCCGCCGCTTCGTTCGCTGGCAGTTGGGCGAAAGCACAAAGTAAAAGGTACAGGCCAACCTTCGGGTTGGCCTTTTTTATTCCACCACCAGGAGGTTTCCCTTGGCAGAAGAACAGCAGTTGAAGTATCGTCGCATCCTGCTCAAGCTTAGCGGCGAGGCGTTGGCTGGGAACTCAGGTTATGGGATCGATCCGCTGCAGGCTGAAAATATTGCTTGCCGGGTGAAAGAAGTGCACCAGATGGGGGTGGACGTGGCCATCGTGATCGGGGCCGGGAACGTGTGGCGCGGCCGAATCGGGCTGGAGCGCGGCATGGATCGAGCGACAGCCGACTATATGGGGATGCTGGCGACTGTGATGAATGCCATGGCCCTGATGGATGCCCTGGAGCGCATGGATATGGAAACCCGGGTGATGTCCGCCATCGAAATGCATGCCGTGGCTGAGCCTTATATCCGCCGCCGGGCGATCCGTCACCTGGAACGGCGCCGCGTGGTGATTCTGGGCGGCGGCACGGGCAACCCATATTTTTCCACGGACACTGCGGCTGCGCTGCGGGCAATGGAGGTTGGGGCCGAGGTGTTGATCAAAGCCACAAAAGTAGATGGCGTGTATGACGCAGACCCAATGAAGAACCCGGAGGCAGTGCGCTTTGAACAGGTCAGCTACATGGAAACGATCAACCGCCGCCTGCAGGTGATGGACAGCACGGCAATAACCCTGTGCATGGATAACAACCTGCCAATCCTGGTGCTCAACCTGTGGAGCGAGGATGCGCTGCGGTTGGCGTTGTATGGACACCAGATTGGCACCCTGGTGACAGCCTGAGGAAAACCAATTCCGAATTTACCCTTTTCTCTCGCTTCATTTTCGGGTATCCTTAACCAACCCTGCCTGCCAGAGCAGATGCTCTGGCCAGATGAGATATAGGAGCGGAGGCGGCTATGCTAAAGGATGTGTACAAAGAAACTGAGACTCGCATGAAGGGAGCGATCCAATCCCTTGAGGATGACCTGGCGGGCATCCGGACGGGCCGCGCCCATCCGGCGCTGGTCGAAAAACTCCCGATTGAATATTATGGCATGTCCACGCCATTAGTACAGCTGGCAACCATCAGCGTGCCTGAGCCGCGCCAGCTTTTAATCCGGCCGTTTGATGCTTCCACGCTGAAAGCAATTGAGCGCGCTATCCTGGGCTCTGACCTGGGCCTGACACCGAACAACGATGGTAAAGCCATCCGTTTGAACCTGCCGGCTTTGACCGAGCAGCGCCGGCGTGACCTGGTCAAGCTGGTCCACAACCGGGTAGAGGAAGCACGGGTTGCGGCGCGCAATGTGCGCCGGGACAGTATCAAGAATCTGCGCGAGTTTGAGGAAGAGAAATTGATCTCGGAGGATGAGCTGAAGAAGGGGGAAGAAGAGCTGCAAAAAATCACCGACCGCTTTATCGAAGAGATTAATGTGATTGGTGAGCGTAAAGAAAAAGAGATCATGGAATTCTAGGAAGGGATTGATCGCGCATGGATTCGGATGTATCGATCCCTCAAGGATTACCAGAGAAAATACCGGTTCACATTGCCATTATCATGGATGGCAATGGACGTTGGGCGCAGGCGCGCAACCTGCCACGGATTGCAGGGCACCGGGCGGGCACAGAAAACCTGCGCCGGATTATTGAAGCCTGTATTGAGTTCGGTATTTCGTATCTCACCATATATGCCTTCTCGACCGAGAATTGGGGACGTCCCCAGGACGAGGTGCAGGGGCTGCTGCACATCCTGGAGGATGTGATCGACCGCGAGCTGCAAGAACTGCATGACCAAGGGGTCCAATTACACCATATCGGGCGCCTGGAGCGACTGGCGCCCCACCTGCGGGAAAAGGTTCTGCACGCAGTGGACCTGACGCGTGGCAACCAGCGCCTGGTCCTGAATGTTGCGTTTAACTATGGTGGGCGGGATGAAATTGTCCATGCCATCCAGGAAATGATTAAGGATGGCGTCCAGGCTGCTGATGTGACGGATGAAATGGTCAGCAAGTATCTTTTCACGGCTGGCATCCCGGATCCTGACCTGATCATCCGCACTTCAGGTGAACTGCGTATCAGCAATTTTATGATCTGGCAGGGGGCGTATGCTGAGTGGTACTTCCCGCCTGTTTATTGGCCGGATTTTGATAAAGAGCAGCTGCGATTGGCAATCCATGAATTCAGCCAGCGCGAGCGGCGCTATGGGCGAGTTTCTTCACCGGTGGTGGATATAGAACCAAATGGCTAAACGCCTGGCGGTTGTGGCAGTTTTACTGCCGGTTGGCTTGTTGGCAATATACCTGGGGGGAATTTACTTTACCGCCATGGTGGTTGTATTAATTGGGATTGCGGCCTGGGAGTATGCGCGCCTGTTCGAGGCTGGCGGGCTGCAGCCTTGCGGCCCGTTGATGGTAGCTGCTGCGGTGGCTCTGGTGCTGGCGCGTTACCTGGATGGCTTTCGCAGCTCGTCCTGGCTGCTGGCCCTGGGGATCATGGCATCGATGACCTTTCACCTCTTTGCCTTTGAACGCGGGCGTGACGAAGCGGGTACAGATTTTGCGATCACTCTGTCGGGCATTTTATACCTGGGCTGGTTGGGAGCTTACCTGGTTTCGCTGCGCGAACTGCCATCAGGAATGGCCTGGGTGTTAGTGGCGTTGCCGGTGGTCTGGCTGGCAGACACGGGGGCTTACCTGGTTGGACGCCGTTGTGGGCGGCATAAGATGGCGCCGCGGCTGAGCCCCAAAAAGTCCTGGGAGGGCTACTGGGGCGGCGTGGCCTGGGGTACCCTGAGTGGAGTGATAATTGCCCTGCTGCTGCAGTTTTTTCTCCGGGAAGAGGCAGCGGCGGTGACCCCGCTGCGGGCCGGGCTGGTGGGGTTGGTGCTCAGTCTGTTAACCCCGTTGGGCGACCTGGGTGAGAGCATGATCAAGCGCCAGGTGGGGGTAAAGGATTCGAGCAACCTGCTTCCGGGGCACGGGGGAGCTTTTGACCGCATTGACTCCTGGCTGTGGGCAGGCGTGCTCGGGTATTACCTGATAACCTGGCTTTTCTAAACGTTCAATCCAAAAAGAACGGCCTGTACCGTATTGGTGGTGCAGGCCGTTTCGCTTGTTCACCCATGATTGACGTAAATGGTCTTCTGCCGCGTGTAAAACTCCAGCGCGGCAGGCCCCTGTTCCTTAAAGGTATTGGCACTGGAATTCTTAAAGCCTCCAAAGGGTGCGTTCACCGCCAGGCCGGTGGTGGGCTCATTGACTTTTACAACACCGGCTTCAACGGCATTCGCAAAATGGAATGCTTTGTGCAGATCGCGGGTCATAATCGAGGCCGACAGGCCGAATGATATAGAATTGGCCCGCTCAATGGCTTCATCCAGGTTCTCGACACGGATCAAACAGATCACCGGCCCGAAAATCTCTTCCTGGGCCAGTCGCATACCCACGTGCACCTCGTCAAACAGGGTGGGTTGGATAAAGTAACCGCCTTCCGGTCCCGCTGCCCCTCCGGCGACCAGCCGGGCGCCCTCGGACTGGCCAACCTGGATGTATTCCAGGTCCGTTTCCAACTGCGCCTGGCTGACCGCCGGGCCCATGTTGGTGGCGGGGTCCAGGCCGTCTCCGATAACCCATTTCCTGGCAATGGCTTCCAATCCTGTCCGGAAGCGGTCTGCGATTCCGTTTTGGACAATGATGCGGCTGGCAGCAGTGCAGGCCTGCCCGGTCAGGCCAAAGCCGCTGCGGGCTGCCAGGGTCACCGCCAGGTCCAGGTCTGCGTCGTCTAACACAACCATGGGGTTTTTCCCCCCCATCTCCAGCTGCACACGAGACAGGTTGGGGATAGCCTGGGTATATATGTGGGTACCCACCGGGTGGGAGCCGGTGAAACTGACCCCCTTCACTGTTGGGCTGCTGACCAGCGCCTGCCCCATCACCGATCCTGGGCCGGTGATAAAGTTGAGCACCCCGGGAGGCAGACCGGCATCCGCAAATGCCTGGACCAGGGCCAGCCCGCTCTGTTCGCCGTGCCCGGCAGGCTTGAATACCACCGTGTTGCCATACACCAGGGCCGGGGCAATCTTCCAGGCAGGGATAGCAATGGGGAAGTTCCAGGGGGTGATGATGCTCACCACTCCCAGCGGCTCGCGGCGGCTGTAAAGCAGCTCCCCGGCGACACTGCTGGGATAGACTGCTCCCCCGGAACGCCAGCCTTCCCCCGCAAAAAAGCGCAGGATTTCCACTGCCCGCCCTACTTCGGCGCGCGATTCGGCCAGAGTTTTACCTTCCTCCCGGGTCATGGCCTGGGCAGTTTCCTGCAGACGCGCCTCCAGGAGCTGGCTGGCTTTGAGCAGTATGGCACCCCGGGCTGGTGCAGGGGTAGCGGCCCATGTGGAAAATGCATCTTGGGCGGCCCCGATGGCGCGTTCGACGTCCTGGGCGGAGCATTTGGGAAACGTGCCCAGTTCTTCTGAGATGCGGGCCGGGTTGTGTGTCATAGAGCGGTCGCCGGAAAGAGCCTCGACCCATTCCCCGTTGATGAAATTCATGAAGTGATCCATGCCTGGTTACCTCTTTGCTGTAAATCGAATATGTTGACCCAGGATATAGCTTAAATCTGGAAAAGAGTCAACCTCTGATGAAAAGTTGGTTGAAAACCAGTTAGCAGATGGAAGTGTGGAAAATTTGGAGAAGATCAGGTAAAATTCTCTTCCTGAAACTGGCGTATTCAAGGAGCAGTTTGGATGTCCAGAAAGAAGATCCTGTTCGTTTGCATGGGCAATGTCATCCGCAGCCCCCTGGCTGAGCACCTGTTTACCAGGCTGGCTGCCCAGGCAGGCCGGGGGGAAGAATTTGAGGTCGATTCTGGCGGCATTGATGATTGGCATGTGGGGGA
>CAIQIV010000734.1 GCA_903871905.1 uncultured Chloroflexota bacterium
AAATTCAACCCACTGGCGCTCGGATAAATCGCCCTCAATGGCGCTGCATCCCTCCACGTACGGATAAAGTGCCAGGCGAAATTCGTCCAATTCCACCCACAGTTCCCCTGCCCTGGCAGGCAGTGGAGCAATAACCGGCTGGATGCCCTGGTGCTCAAGATACCAGGGCAGGGCAACGACAATTTCGTTCCATGTCCCGCGCCTGAGCTTCACAAAATACAGCGCACCATCCCGCGCTGCGGCGCGGAACACCGCCGTATTGCAGTCAGCACCCAGCGGCATAAATTCGACCTGCTCTGCATACACCTCATAGGCCTGTTGAAGACAGGCTATGATCTTTGCGACCTGCAAATCAGGCGGCACAAGCATTTTTCTTCATCACTCTTTCTTCAAAACAAAACCGGCAATCGCGTCGGCTCTCAGCAGTTCTTTCAGAATTTCAACTACACCCCTTTGAAGTGATCATACCATCTTCCGGCAGAACCGCACACGAGAGATCCAGGTGAAACCTCTTGACAAACATAAATTTACAGTGTATATTTACAGCATAAATATACATGAACTGGTATCCCCATCCCATAAGTATTGGACCGACCCGTTGGCAGGAAGAAAATCTCATGACATCCCATCAACCAAATCTCAATCGCCGCAGTTTTCTCAAAGTATCCGGAGCCGTCCTGATCGTAGCCGCCGGCAGCAGCGTCTGGCGCGCTGCCGACCAGGGCATATTCAGCGCCGGGACAGGCAGGGCTTATGAACCCTGGAAAAACTGGCGGAATGCCAGCACAGCCACAGAACGGATCGTGGCAGCAGGCATCCTGGCCTCCAACCCGCACAACTCTCAACCGTGGATCTTCCACAGCACCTCCTCAGCCATTGACCTGTACGCCGACTTCGAGCGCCAGATCGGCGTGATCGACCCCTTCCGGCGTGAGATGCACATCGGGCTGGGCTGCGCCATCGAAAATATGGTCCTGGCAGCCGCGGCGGAGGGCCTCCAGGCAGAAGTTCACCTGCTGCCCAACCCAGGAGTCAGCTCTCACATCGCGCACCTGGAACTCAGCGCAGCCGCCCCTCAGTCGTCGGCGTTGTATACAGCCATCCCCAACCGGCACACCAACCGCGGTCCTTATGACACCACCCGCCCGGTTCCTTCAGAGTCATTCACATCTATCGAACAGCTGGTTAACGAGGCCACCGTGCGCCTGTTCTGGTTCATCGACATGGCAGGGCGAACAAAGTTCAGCCAGGCCGCTGAAGCCGCCTGTGAGGCGCTAATAGCTGATGAGCAGCAAAGCCTGGACAGCCACGCCTGGTGGCGGCAGGACTGGTCGATGGTGCAGCAGCACGCCGACGGGATCACCCTGGATGCGCAAGGTTTGGGACCAATCCTCACCAACCTGGCCAAGTTCCTGCCTGATGGCTCCCGGCAGCAGAATGACCAGATATTTGTTAAGAACATGCGCCAGATGATCCTTCCCACCGCCGCGGCTTTTGGCATCCTGGCAGTGCGCGATGGGATGGACAATACCCAGCACCTGGAGTGCGGTCGTGCCTGGCAGCGCATTCACCTATGGGGAACTACCCAGGGATTGGCCTTCCAGCCCCTCAACCAGATGTGCGAACGCGCCGACCGTGAGCGCCAGTTGAACAGCCAGCCGATCTTGAACCAGGCAGTGCGCGAACTGGTGGGTGACGACAGCTGGCAGGCAGTCATGCCCTTCCGTATCGGATACCCTACCCAGGCCGCACACCCAAGCCCACGGCGCAGGCTGGAAGAGGTGATGCCACACACCGAGAGCTAATCTCTGGAGGTCTAATGTCCCCACGTCCCAAACGCATCACTCCGCATGGCAGCCTCGAGCAGGCTATCAAGGAGGTTGCCTGGCAGCAAATCGCCGAGAACGGCGCCCCGGCCCTCAGCTTGCGCGCCATCGCCCGCGAGCTGCAAATCACCGCCCCTGCCATTTACAACTATTTTCACGATCGCGACGCCCTGGTTACCGCCCTGATCGTGGACGCATACACCTCCTTCGGTGAAGCCCAGGAACAATCCATTGTGGATATCCCGGCGGCGGAACATGCCCTGCGCCTACGCACCCTGGGTCAGGCTTACCGCCTGTGGGCGGTGACTTACCCGGAACGCTACCAACTGATCTTCGGCACACCTATCGCCGGTTATTCCGCCCCGCTGGAGACGATCATGCCAGCTGCCGCCCGCTCGCTGGCAAACCTGGTTCACGTATTGAACACAGCCAATTCCGCCGGCAGGCTGCGCCGGGATAACGTGCCATCCCTATCCACTGCCGCCAAAGCAATGCTTAAAGCCTGGCAGTCCAGCCGTGACCCCGATGTACCGCAGCACGTTCTCTACCTGGCACTGACCATCTGGGGACGGGTGCATGGCCTGGTATCCCTGGAAGTAGGCTGCCAATATCCCCCGTTTATCACCGACGCCGGCGAATTTTTCCGCCTCGAGCTGGAACACCTGCTGCAGGACACCCTCCTGCAGCAGGGTATCCAGCAAGAACCGCCTCCTGATTTTTGAGCCGGCTTATGTCTTCCAGGTGCTGGCCGGGCCGCGCTCCGGGATCGTCTTCTGGTCAGCGCTGTCCTGCCTGGGGTTTGCCGGGCTGATGGCTGCCTCTTCCCGCCCGCTGAAAGCGCTGGGGCTGGCATCGCTGGTCCTGGTGGCTCTGGTTGCCCTGCGGGTGCCGGTGATGTACTACTGCGTGGGCCAGGGGATGCAAAACATCAGCGGGGTGCTGATCACCTGCCCGCCAGACAGCGCCAGCCTGCTCACCCTGGTGCGCTTCGATGCCAACCGCTATCTGATTCCCCTGGTTCCCTTTGCCGTCCTGGGGTTACGCGACCTGCTGGAGCACGTTTTCAAACACCTCCCCTCCCGTAACGGAGCTCAT
>CAIQIV010000735.1 GCA_903871905.1 uncultured Chloroflexota bacterium
ATCATGGATTATAAGGGGCTGGGTGTGCTGCTGGATGCTTTCTGCGCCCTTAACCCGGCTTACCATGCCCGGCTGCGGATTGTTGGCGCCGGCGACCTGCGACCTTACGCCGCGCGGCTGCAGGGACTTGCCCGGGTGGAAGTGGAAAATCGTTGGGTCAGCGAAGAGGAAATTGGGAGCCTGCTGGCCTCGGCGGACATCCTGGTGCTGCCATACACCAGCGCCTCCCAGTCCGGGGTGATCCCGGCGGCTGCCAGCCAGGGGCTGCCGGTGGTTGCCAGCCGGGTAGGAGGCATCAGCGAGCAGATTGAGCATGAGCGCAGCGGGCTGCTGGTAGAGCCAGCTTCACCTGGGGAGCTTTCCCGAGCACTGGAGCGCCTGCTGGCCGATCCTGAGCTGCGCCGCCGCCTGGGCCGCGGGCTTGCCCAGGAATATGCTGAACGCCGCAGCTGGGAGCAGATTGCTGCCCAGGTGCGGCGTTCCTGTGAGCAGGCGGTGCAGGGAAAAATGCCCCGGGTTCAGTAAGCACTAGGGCGCATCGCCCCGGATGATGCACCCAGGGCGTTCTGTTGTAAAACCTGGCTCAGGCGATGGCTGCCAGCCCCCCCGGCTGCGGGCGCCCCAGCATTTGCGCCAGGCAGTGCGCCTGGGATGAATGCAGCAGGGCGATGACCTCATCCACGGGCTGCAGCACCGTATCGCCGCGCGGGATGATCAACGTCCCTTTGCGCAGAATGGCCACCAGTACGCACTCGGCAGGAAAATCGATCTGGCGCAGCGTTTTGCCAACTACCTCGGCCTCCGGGTGAACTTTTTCTTCAACCACGGCGAACTCACCCTTGCGCAGCTTGAGCAGGGTCATCATATCCCCCATGGACATCTCCTCGGCCACCAGGGTTGCCAGGATATCCGCCTGGTTCAGGGCTACATCCACGCCCATCTCTGTGGTGAACATCCAGGCGTTCTTGGGGTTATTCACCCGGGCAATGACCCGCGGCACGTGAAACTCAAAACGCGCCAGGGTGGTGACCACCAGGTTGGCCTCGTCTTCTCCGGTCACTGCTGCCAGCACCTGCGCATCCTGGATGTTTGCCGCTTCCAGAACTTCAGGAGCGCTGCCGTCACCAGGGATAATGACCTCCTGGGGCAGCTCGCTGCGCAGGCGGTCCAGTACCAGGGGCCGAGACTCGATTAATCGGATCTTATGCCCGGCCTCGAGCAGCTTAACCGCCAGCTGCGAACCGGTCTTTCCGCCACCCACGATAATGACAAACATCCCTAACCTCCTTCTCCCAAACCCAGCATTTCTTTCAGGCGATCCATGGCGGTTGACAGCGCCGAGATATGCAGGATATCCCCATCTCGGAATTCGCTGCCGCTGAGCGGCATAAAAGCCTGCCCCTGGCGTACGACGGAGACAACCTGGAACTCACCTGGCACGGTCAGGTCACGCACCCGCCGCCCGGCCAGTTGGGCCGGCAGTTCAATCGAGAACAGGCTGACCTCGCCGTTGCCAAAGGACATCAGTGGATCCAGCTCAGCATGAGTAAGCAGCTCACGGATGCGCTCTGCGCCCCAGGTTGTCGATGAGATCGTAATGAGCCCCAGCCGGCGGTAGATCTCTGCCCGTCGCGGGTCATACAGGCGGGCAACCACGCGCGGCACATGGAAAACTGTGCGGGCGATGCGGGCTGCCACGATATTGGCGTTGTCGGATGAACTGGTTGCCCCAAAAGCATCGGCGCGCTCAATCCCTGCTTTGAGCAGGACGTTGCGGTCAAACCCGATGCCTTTGACCGTACGCCCTTTGAAGTCTGGTCCCAGGCGCGCCAGGGCGCCGGGATCGTAGTCGATGACAGTGACGTCATGGTTTTCATCCGCCAGGAAGCGGCTGACCTGTTCTCCCACCCGACCGCAGCCCATGATAATGACTTTCATAGTTGCCTACCTCCTTCTGAAGAATAATCTGGCACATGCCGTATGCGGCGAAGAATACTTTTCCGGATCCAATCCAGGCTGTACAGGATCAGCCCATAGGAGCCCAGCACCACCCAGTAGACAGGCGGCAGCGGGGCGTGATTGAAAATATCAGCCAGGGCAGGGACATAAATTAAAGCCAGGATGATGCCAATTTCCACGGCGATCCCGCCCAACAGGAAGCGGTTAGAGATCCATCCCAGGTGATGGCCGCGGTCGGTTTCGGTGCGGCAGGCAAAGGCATTGCCAATCTGGGCGGTGACGACCCCGGCATGGAAGACGGTGATGGCCAGCAAGTATGTGGCCATCGGCTCCAGGCCAGGCGGCACCAGGCCCCACCCGGGCAGGTTGAAGTAAGCCAGGATCTGAGGCCGGTTGAGGATCAGGAAGAAACCCAGGTAGCACAGGATGGCCTCGATGGGTCCCAGCCAAAGAAAGGCTCGCGTCAATAAACCGCTGTCGATAATGGGCTGGTTGCGCCGGCGCGGGGGGCGGTGCATGACCATGGGCTCGGGTTTTTCCGTGCTGAGGGCCAGGGCGGGAAGCAGGTCGGTGCCCAGGTCAATGGCCAGGATCTGGATGGTGGTCAGCGCCAGGGGCCATTGGAAACCGGCGGTCATGATGAATGGAAGCACCTCGGGCACATTGCTGGAGAAGATATAGGTGACAAACTTGCGCACATTATCATAGACTGCCCGCCCTTCTTCGATGGCGCTGACGATGGACGCAAAATTGTCATTGGTTAACACCAGGTCTGCAGCTTCCTTGGCGACATCCGTGCCGACGATGCCCATCGCAACGCCGACGTCGGCCTTGCGCAGGGCCGGAGCGTCATTCACCCCGTCGCCGGTGACCGCCACCACTTCGCCTCTTTCCTGGAAGGCCGCCACCAGGCGCATTTTGTGCTCGGGGGCCATGCGGGCAAAGATCACTTCCTGTTCCAGGGTCTTGTGCAGGTCCATGTCGTTCATGGCATCCAGGTCACTGCCGGTCAGGATCAAAGGCGAAGGGCCAGTGAGCATTCCGATCCTGCGCGCCAGTGACTCGGCAGTCAGCCCATAATCACCGGTGATCATCACCATGCGGATGCCGGCCTGGCGGCAGATCTTCACCGCCTCGGCTACCTCTGGCCGTGGCGGGTCCATCATCGCCATCAGGCCCAGGAAGGTCAATTTACGCTCGATGATTTCGGGGGTGTAGTTGCCTGTTGAACGCGGCGGCAGCTCGCGGCGGGCGATGGCCAGGACACGCAGCGCGTTGCGGGCATAATCATCGTTGGCAGCGTGAATCTCGGTTCGTATGGTGTCATCCAGGGGCACATCTTCGCCATGAAGCAAAATGTGCGTGCATAGCTGAAGCACCTCGCGCGGCGCCCCCTTGACAAAGACCGTCTCGCAGGTCTCATCGCGGTGGATGGTGCTCATACGCTTGCGGCGGGCATCAAACGGGATTTCATGCACCCGGGGAAATTGCTTGTTCAGCTCTTCCTCATTGATTCCGGCCTTCAAGGCGGCCACGCGCAGCGCCACTTCGGTCTGGTCGCCCAGGCTGCTCCACTGCGGGTGTTCCGGGGTTGGCGGGTTCAGACGGGAGTTGTTGCACAAGGTTGCCGCGCTCAGTAAAATCAGCAGGTCTGGCTCCCAGGGCATGCCTCGCACCGTAGGGGTAAATTCGCCTTGGGGGTCGTATCCTACGCCTGAGATGCTCAAACAGTGGCGAGCCACCCAGGTCTCGCGCACGGTCATCTGGTTCTGGGTCAGTGTCCCGCTTTTATCGGTGCAGATGATGGAGACAGTTCCTAGAGTTTCCACGGTCGAGAGCTTCTTGACCAGCACGCCGCGCTGCGCCAGGCGCTGCCCTGCCATAGCTAGCGACAGGGTCAGGGTAGCGGGCAGGCCTTCAGGCACCGCAGCGACCAGGATCCCCAGTGCCAGCACAAAGGCCTCCAACCAGCCCATGCCCACCGTTTCGTCCAGCCAGCCAACCAGGAAGACCATGGCTCCCAGCCCGGTGGCGACAAAGGCCATGATGCGGGTGATGCGCATCATTTCAAGCTGCAATGGGCTGGGGCTCTCGCGCACCGCCTGCGTCAGGTGAGCGATGCGCCCAAATTGGGTCAGCATGCCGGTACCGAAGACCACCGCTTTGCCGGTTCCAGAAACCACCGATGTGCCGGCAAAAACCAGGTTGGGTCTTTCCACCTCGCTGATCCCTTCGCGCAGGGAAGCGTCAGATGTCTTGCGCGCGGGAACCGCTTCGCCTGTCAGGGTGGCGTTGTTGGTGCGCAGCCCAAAGTCCTCCACCACCCGGGCATCAGCCGGGATATTGTCTCCCTCGGCCAGCACCAGGATATCTCCTGGTACCACCTCAGAACTGGGGACTTGTATTTCAACTCCGTCACGGATCAGCCGGGCAAAGGTGGGCAGCAGTTGGCGCAGGGCCACCATCGCCTGTTCTGCGCGAAACTCGCGCCAGAAAGAGAACCCTGAGTTGACCAGGACCAGGGTGAAGATGACCAGTCCCACCACCGGCTCACCCACGATAAAAGCAATGATACCTGCCGCCCACAGCAGCAGGGCCAGCGGGTGGATAATGTGGGCTAGGAACATTTTGCCCACAGAAGGGCGCGGCGGCTCAGAGAGCAGGTTTGGGCCATACAGCGAGCGGCGCATCTCGACGTCATCGGATGTCAGCCCGGAAGGCAAACTCTCCAGGGCGCGATACACATCAGCAACGCGCAGGCTGTAGATAGGTGTCGTTTCCATGTTTATGAAGAGGCCAGTTTCTATTGCCAGGTGGCGATTTTTGCTAAATTATACGACATTTTATAGCATAAATTCCACCACATTCTTCTATCTTGTGGTAGACTCGATACCTTGGATGCAGTTTACAACAAACGATTCAAGCAGAGAGTTATATGGGCAGCCTGCGTGACCAAAGAATGGTGAACGAGAGCAGCGCGAGAATTCCGGTGGGGAGGTCGCTATCATACGACCTCCCCACTTCTTTGTATTCCCTGGCTGGGGTGCACTGATTTTTCGTGGTTTGATGGAGGTGTCATGACAACAAAGTATATCTTTTTCTCGGGCGGTGTGGTGAGCTCGGTTGGCAAGGGCGTCACCGCGGCGGCGTTGGGCCGGCTATTGAAAGAGCGCGGTTTTGCGGTAGCTGTTCAGAAGCTGGATCCATACATAAACGTTGATCCTGGGACCATGAGCCCTTACCAACACGGGGAAGTATTTGTGCTGGATGATGGGGCGGAGACGGACCTGGACCTGGGCCATTATGAGCGCTTTATTGATGTCAGCCTGAACCGGGTGTGCAACGTGACCACCGGGCAGGTTTATGCTGAGGTGATTGGCAAGGAGCGCCATGGAGATTATCTGGGAGGGACGATCCAGGTCATCCCGCATATTACCAATGAAATCAAGCGCCGCATTGGCATGGTGGCCAAGACCACCGGTGCCGAGATTGTGCTGGTGGAGATCGGCGGGACGGTGGGTGATATTGAGTCGCTCCCCTTCCTTGAGTCGCTGCGCCAGATGCGCAGTGACGTGGGGCGCGAGAACAGCGTGTATGTGCATGTAACCTGGCTGCCTTATATTGGCGCTACGGGCGAGTTGAAGACCAAGCCCACGCAACACTCGGTGCGCGAGCTGCGCTCCATCGGTATCTCGCCGGATGTGATCGTCGCCCGCTCCGACTACCCGGTCACCGAGGACCTGCGGGATAAGATCGCCCTATTCTGCGACGTAGAGCGGCGGGCCGTGATCCCGATGGTCACCTCGGATGTGCTGTACGAGGTGCCGCTGATGCTGGAGCGCCTGGGGGTTGGGGACTACATGCTGGAGCGATTGGGACTGCAGGCGCGGCGCAAGCCGGATTGGAGTGAGTGGGAGCGCCTGGTGGCGGATATCCGCCGCAAGAAACCCGTGGTGAAGGTCGCCCTGGTCGGGAAATACGTGGAACTGCATGACGCTTACCTGAGCGTGCGCGAGGCTCTGTATCATGCCGGACTGGCCCTGGGGGTGGAGGTCGAGATTTCCTGGGTGCACTCGTCAGAGCTGGAAAAAGGGCGCGGCTGGGATGTGGTGCGCCAGGCAGATGGCATCCTGGTGCCGGGCGGGTTTGGCAGCCGCGGCATCGAGGGCAAGATCCAGGCGGCGCGCTATGCGCGCGAGAACCAGGTGCCTTACCTGGGCCTGTGCCTGGGGATGCAGCTGATGGTGATCGAGTTTGCGCGCCACCTGTTTAACAGCGATGAACCAAACTCATCAGAATTCGACCGCTCAACCAAGATCCCGGTGATCGACCTGATGCCTGACCAACGGGCAATTGCCGACATGGGTGGGACCATGCGCCTGGGGCTGTATCCCTGCCGGTTGGTGCCCGGCAGTCATGCCGCCGATGCTTACCAGAAACCTGAGGTCCAGGAACGCCACCGCCACCGTTTTGAGCTGAATAACACTTACCGGGAGGCGTTGGAAAAGGGCGGGATGTGTTTCTCCGGGGTCTCGCCGGATGGACGCCTGGTGGAGATCGCTGAACTGGTAGATCACCCATGGATGGTGGGCTCGCAGTTCCACCCTGAGCTGCTGTCTCGCCCCAACCGGCCTCACCCGTTGTTTGTCGGTTTCCTGCGCACTGTCAGCCAGCACGCGGCACAGCGCCAGGCGCAGGCGGTCCAAACTGATCTTGTTGGCGGATAGATTTCGGTTATACTTAATATCAGACTGGAAATCACGTTTCTCTTGCCTGAAGAGAAAACGAAAAAAAACGCACAATATATGAGGTGAAAAAATGGAAACAATCATAGAAGACATCACCGGGCGAGAAGTTCTTGACTCGCGTGGCAATCCCACCGTTGAGGTGGAAGTGGTATTGATGGACGGCAGCTTTGGGCGCGCCGCGGTACCCTCCGGGGCTTCGACCGGCGTGCACGAGGCGCTGGAAATGCGTGACGGCGACAAGTCGCGCTACAACGGCAAAGGCGTTCTGCTGGCTGTAGATCATGTCAACGAAGAGATCGCGGATGCACTGATCGGCTGGGACGCTGTGGACCAGAAGGCAATCGACGAAGCGTTGATCGACCTGGATGGTACTCCCAACAAGGCCAAGCTGGGCGCCAACGCCATCCTGGGCACCAGCCTGGCAGTAGCCAAGGCTGCAGCCAACGCTGTCGGCCTGCCCCTGTACCGCTACATTGGCGGTGTGTATGCCCACACCCTGCCGGTCCCCATGCTCAACATCCTCAACGGCGGGGCTCACACCGGCTGGCAGTCCACCGACGCCCAGGAATTCATGGTCATGCCCCTGGGGGCAGAGACCTTCGCTGAAGGCCTGCGCTGGGGCGCTGAGATCTACCACGCCCTGAAGACCGTGCTCAAGAGCCGCGGCTACACTGCCCTGGTTGGCGATGAAGGCGGTTATGCCCCGGCCCTCAAAGCTAATTCTGAAGCGGTCGAGGTGATCCTCGAGGCCATACAGAAAGCCGGTTACAAGGCTGGCGAGCAGGTGGGCATCGCCCTCGACCCGGCGGCCTCCGAGCTGTATGAGGAAGACACCAAGCTGTACAACCTGCGCCGCGAGGGCAAGAAGCTGACCGGCGAGCAGATGGTCGAGTTCTGGACGAACTGGGTCAACCAGTACCCCATCGTCTCCATCGAAGACGGCCTGGCCCAGGACGATTGGGACAGCTGGAAGCTGATGGTGAAAGAATTGGGCAGCCGCATCCAGATCGTGGGTGATGACCTGCTGGTCACTAACCCCGAGCGTGTGCGCCGCGGCATCCGCGAGAAAGCCGCCAATGCCCTGCTGGTCAAGCTCAACCAGATCGGCACCCTGACCGAGACCATTGAGGCGGTTGAGACCTGTCATCGCGCCGGCTGGCGTGCGGTCACCTCGCACCGCTCGGGCGAGACCGAAGATTCCACCATCGCCGACCTGGCCGTCGCCCTCAACATGGGCCAGATCAAGACCGGCGCCCCGGCGCGTTCGGACCGCGTTGCCAAGTACAACCAGCTCCTGCGCATCGAGGCAGAGCTGGGCGATACTGGCAAGTACGCCGGCTGGGAAGCACTGCGCCGCGCCTAGTCAATCCATTGCCTGAAAGAGCAGGGGTTCTGGGGTGCCTGGCAGCCCGGAACCCCTGCTCTTCAATCAGCCAGACTGGCGCGCTGAGCCTGTCGAAGCGCTGTAACCCCGTCAAAGCGCGCTGAGCCTGTCGAAGCACCTGTAGATAGAGTTAGATAGTTATGGAACTTCTTCAGACCCTGATCGACATCTTTTTACACCTGGACGAGCACCTGGGGGCGGTGATCCAGCAGTACGGCGTGTGGACGTACGCCCTGCTCTTCATGGTGATCTTTATGGAAACCGGCTTTGTGGTCACCCCCTTCCTGCCGGGCGACTCGCTGCTCTTTGCCGCCGGCACCTTTGCCTCCCCGGCCCTGGGCAGTGTGCTCAATATCTGGGTGCTGTTTGTTCTGCTGAGTGTAGCGGCTATTTTAGGGGATACGGTCAACTACTGGATCGGGCACACCATCGGCCCGCGCGCCTTCAGCGGCGAGGTGCGTTTCTTGAAGAAGGAATACCTGGACCGCACGCATGCGTTCTATGAGAAACACGGCGGGAAAACCATCATCCTGGCGCGTTTTGTGCCCATCGTACGCACCTTTGCCCCCTTTGTGGCAGGTGTGGGCTCCATGACCTACAGGCATTTTATCTCTTACAACGTGATTGGGGGGATTCTGTGGGTGGCGATCTTCCTCTTCGGCGGCTATTTCTTTGGCAGTCTGCCGCTGGTCAAGGAGAACTTCAGCCTGGTGGTGATTGCCATTATCCTGATCTCGGTGCTGCCGGCGGTGTATGAAGTGGTCCGGGCGCGCATCGAGACATCACGCAGCGTGAAGGCTTCCGGGGCTGAGCCGCACGCGGAACCGCGCAAGGATTGAGATCAGATTAAAACGAACACAGCGGGCTGCCTGGAACCACGGGCAGCCCTATTTATTTAAGAACTCGTCCAGGTTCAGGCGGCGAAACAGGCGGGAGCGCACTTCGTCAGGCATATCGGGCGCAGGGGCGGTGACATGGTACAGCTCCACGGTTTTGCGCAGCGTGTTGACCACGATCTGGCAGTTCTCGCAGCCGGACATGTGGCGCTCGATCTCTGCGCACAATTCCTTTTCGAGGTCGCCGTTGACATACTCTGAAAGCGACCCCAGCATCTGGCGGCAGTTGTGCTCATCTATCATTTTCAGCCTCTCCTTCCGCCATTTTCAGACGGGTCATCCGCTCGCCATAATAGCCGGTCAATTCCTGGCGCAGCTTGAGCCGGGCGCGCGACAGGCGGGTCTTGACTGCCATCTCGCTCAGATCCATGACCTCGGCTGTCTCCTGGGTCGAGAGACCCTCCAGGTCGCGCAGCACAAACACCACGCGCAGGCTGTGCGGCAGGCTCTCCACAGCCCGATCCAGCTCCCGCCGCGCCTCCGAAGATAACAGCTCTTTTTCTGGCAGGCAGCACCAGTCCACGATCTCCATGGCATCCTGCTCCGCATCCTCGCCCTCTGCCGGCTCTTCGATGGAAACGGTGACATGCTTGCGCCGGCGCAGGGCCATTAAAGCCTCGTTGGTGGCGATGCGGTACAGCCAGGTGGACAGGCTGGAGCGCCCATCAAACCCGGGCAGGCCGCGCATGGCCTTGATAAAGGTCTCCTGGAGCACGTCTTCGGCGTCCTGCGGGTTTTGTAACATCTTGTTCGCCAGTCGGTAGATGGAGCCTGAATAGGCCTCCACCACCCGGGCCAACTCGGCCCGGTCTCCGGCTCGCAGCGCCTCGAGAGAAAATCCTTCGGATGGCATTGTGCTGCTACTCATTTAGATGCATCCTTTCCCAAAAGGTTACGCAAAGTTCCTTCAGAGCCCTGAAAGCCGCCTGGCAAAACACGGCGCGTGGCCTCCTCTGGACAGGCTGGTCTTTTTCACTTACACTAGCCAGGAACAGGAGGCGCATGAAGTTTATCACACTGATGACAGATTTTGGAGAGAACGACGGTTTTACAGGGGTGATGAAGGGCGTGATCTGGGGCATTGCCCCGGACGCCCAGGTTGGCGACATCACCCACGCCATTGGGGCGCAGGATGTGCTGCAGGGCGCTATCGTGCTCAGCCGCTCGGCGCCGTTCTTCCCGCCGGGCACGATCCACGTGGCGGTGGTGGACCCCGGGGTGGGCACGCAGCGCCGCCCAATTGCTGCCCGCCTTGGGGAACACTTCTTTGTCGGCCCGGACAATGGGCTGTGCTCCCTGCTGCTGGAAGCGGTTGAGCGCCGCGGGGAAGCGGTGCAGGTGGTGCACCTGGACCGGCCCGAGTTCTGGCGGGCGGAGATCAGCAACGTCTTCCACGGGCGTGACATCTTCGCTCCGGTGGCGGCGCACCTGGCTAACGGCGCCAGCCTGGAGCAGGTGGGCACGCCGGTGAGTGACGTGAGGAGGCTGCAGCTTCCCCCTGTGACCGCGACGGGGGATGGCTGGCGCGGGGGGATCATCCTGGTGGACTACTTTGGCAACCTGGTCACCAACCTGGGCCGCGAGCAGCTGGGTGATTCCCTGGGCTGGCGGGTGCGCCTGCGCGGCGTCGATGTGCCGGGCATGGTGCGCACCTTCGGCGAGCGCCCGCCGGGCACGCTGGTGGCGCTGATCGGCGAGGCGGATGACCTGGAGCTGGCGGTGGTTAACGGCAGCGCCGCAAAACGCCTGGGGGCGCAGGTGGGCGACCTGGTTGAAGTCTTCCCGTTGGAGTGAGGCAATGACCCTGGTAACCCTGACCACCGATTTTGGCCGCGGAGATTACGGCACCGGGCTGATGCGCGGCGTGGTGTGGACCATCGCCCCCCAGGCACAGGTGATCGACCTGTGCCATGAGATCGAGCCGCACAACATCCTGCAGGGGGCGCGCCTGCTGGAGAGCAGTGCCCCGTATTTCCCATCTGGGACAATCCACGTGATGGTGGTGGACCCCGGGGTGGGCACCGACCGGCGCCCGATCGCAGCCCGCCTGGGCGGGCAGTATTTCGTCGGCCCGGACAACGGGCTGTGTTCGCTGTATTTACGCCGGGTTGAGGCGCAAGGGGGGGAACTGGCTTTTGTCCACCTGGACCGCCCACAGTTCTGGCTGCCGCGGGTCAGCCACATCTTTCACGGGCGGGATATCTTTGCCCCGGCGGCAGGCCACCTGGCAGCCGGGACTCCCCTGGAAGAGCTGGGAACGGTGATCAGCGAGGTGGTGCGGCTCTAATGGGGAGAGTTATCCCGCCGGCGGCACCAGGTTGATAAACCAGTCGGGCATCCAGAAGGCGCCGATGCCCAGGCCAAAGCGGATGAACAGGCTGCCGATGAACACCGCCAGGGCAAAGGCGATCAGGGCATAGTCCCGCTTGCGGTAGGTCAGCGCCTGCACCCAGGTGCGCTTGCGCATACCAAAGCAGCGCAGGTCCAGGGCGTTGGTGATGTCCTCTCCGTCAGCGATGGCATTCATGGTCACCGGCACCACCAGCGGTGCCAGCTTGCGGATCTGGGCGATCACGCCGCCCTCCACCTTCTCGATCTCGAAGCCGCGCGCCCTCTGTGCATCCAGGGTGACGGAAAAATCGCGCGCCAGGGTAGGTACGAAGCGAAACGCCAGGTCCATGGAAAAGGCGAAACGGTCTGACAGGCCCATACCGCTGAAGGTGACCCCATAGGTGCGCGGGTCGATGGTGAAGGGGATGATGAAGAACAGCACTGCCATGGACAGCATGCGGATGATCTGGGTAAAGGCAAAGAAGACTTTCTCCAGGGTCAGGTTGATGTGGATCGGCCAGCCAACGATGGGCAGGGTGATCGTATATTCCCAGTAGGTGTGGGTGCCGTATAGCACGCTGGAAGGGCCGGCGCGCCCGCTGATCACCGCGTTCAACCCGACAATCACCACGATGAAGAACAGGATGAAAATCCAGGCACGGCGCGTCTCATGCCAGGTCAGGCGGGAGAGAACGTATTGGAACATGACCAGGGCAAAAAAGAACAGCAGGAAGCGCACATCCCAAAACAGGGTGATGGAGAACAGCACCAGGAATGAAGAGATCCAGCGGGAGCGCGGATCCAGGGTCTCCAGGATGCTGCCGCGCTCCCGGTAGCGCCAGGTAACCAGCATACTTCACTCTCCTCTCAGGACAGGATAGAAAATGGGAGGGGCGCCCGGCTGGCGCAAGGCCGGCCAGGCGCCCCTCCCGCAATCAGCGACCGGAACGGGCAGCGACAGCGTCGTAGGCCACCATCAGGATCGGCACCAGGATCAGGCCGTTGATCAGGTTGGACAGCGCCGCCGGCAGGAAGTAGCCGACCAGGGCGGTCTGGAAATCGATCCCGGAGAGCGGCATTTCCAGCAGCGAGGGCACCAGCATGCCGACTACCACGCCGATCACCACGTAGATCTCAGCTTTGATGATGGTCTTGGAGTCCTTAAAGCTGACCACGCTGGCGTACATCAGGCCGGGGATCAACCCCATCAGGCCATTGCCCAGGTCCCAGGCCCACCAGAAGCCATAACCGGACAGGAAGTCGCCCAGGATATTGCCAACGAAGCCGGACAGGAAGCCGACAATGGGTCCAAAGGCGACACCGAAGAACATGGGGATGGCGACTGCCGGGCGGAGCGAGATATTCCCGGCGGCTGGCAGGGCCAGGAAGTTCGTCACCCAGGACAAAACGCCATACAGGGCTGCGCCGATGGCCGCATACACCACCTCGCGCGTGCCAAATTTCCACAACGATTTTTGTTCCATAAAAAGCACTCTCCTTCCCAATCGATTTAATGACGAATGATGCGTTGACAACCTCGAGATATGTGGGGAAATTTGCTTATGGGTTCACCTCCTGCGCCCGGTGTTCAGCCCGGTTGGGGCTGGGATCGGCTGGCGGCTGCCAGTGCGCCAGCGCCTCTGCCCGCATGAACTTGCCGGTAGCGGGCAGGTACTCCCGGTTCAGCCTGAGCAGCGAGCTGGGCAGCACCCGGCTGCGCAGCAGCAGCTCATCATCCGCCAGCACTTCAGCTGGCGGTCCGTCGGCGATCACCCGCCCACCGAACACCAGCAGCACGCGGGTGGCGTAGATCACCGCCAGGTCAATGTCATGGGTGATAAACAGGATGGCATCGAAGCCCGGCATCTGCAGGATGGCATCCATGAAGGACAGGTAGTTCCAGTAATCCTGCCCGGCGGTGGGCTCGTCCATCATCAGGATGCGCGATTTCATCGCCAGCACCGCGGCGATGCTCACCCGCTTCTGCTGGCCGAAGGACAGAGCCAGGGGCGGCGAAGTGCTTTCCTGTTCCATGTGTACGGTCTGCAGCGCCACCGCCACCTGCTTCTGAATGGCTTCCAGGGGATGGCCCAGGTTACGCGGCCCAAAGGCCAGCTCCTCCTGAACCGAAGGGGCAAACAGCATCTGCGACGGGCTCTGGAACACGTAGCCGATGGTCCTGGCTGCCTGAGCCACGGAGAGGTCGTGGGTGTCCCGGCCCTCGAGCAGCACTTTCCCCGTGGTGGGCTTGAGCAGACCCAGGGCATGCTTGACCAGCGTGGTCTTGCCGGCGCCGTTGTGCCCCAGGATGGCCACCACGTCCCCCTGGTTGACCTGCAGGTTGACCTCATGCAGCACATCCGGCAGCTTGGGGTCATAGCGGAAGCTGACATTTTCAAAGGAGACCAGCGGTTTCTGGCCATCGGGATGCAGCAGGGGTTTGAAGACCGGAGGTGGGTCCTTGCGGGCGCGCTCCAGCACTACTTTAGCCGGCAGTTTGATACGGTGGTAGTCCACCACCTCCATCAGCCCGTCGGCGTCGCCAAAATACACCTGCTCCCCCTGGTCCAGGTACAGCACCGAGTCGGGGCGGATGGCCAGCACATCCTCCACCCGGTGCTCGACCAGCAGGATGGAGATGCCTTCATCGGCCAGGCGGCGGAAGAGCTGCAGCGCTTCATGGGCGGAGGCGGGGTCCAGGCTGGCCAGCGGCTCATCCAGCAGCAGGATCTTGGGACGCATAGCCAGCACGCCCGCCAGGGATACTTTCTGTTTCTCGCCGCCCGAGAGGCCAAACGTCTCCCGGTCGCGCAGGTGCAGGATGCCCAGGTAATCCAGCGTGTGGTCGATGCGCTCGGTGATCTCCTGGCGTGACAGCGCCAGGTTTTCCAGCCCGAAGGCCACATCGTTGAGCACATAGCTGCCGACGATCTGGCGCTCGGGGTCCTGCAGCACGGTGCCCACCAGTTGGGAAAGCTCAGCCATGGACATTTTGCCTGCCTGGCGGCCGTAAAGGTGGACCTCGCCCTCCATCTTCCCGTGATAGGTGCGCGGGATCAGCCCGTTGATGCAGCGCATCAGGGTGGTCTTGCCGCACCCGCTGGAGCCGGCCAGCAGCATCAGCTCGCCCGGGTGCAGGTCAAAGTGGATGGAACGGATCGCCGGCTCCTGGCGGATGCGGTAGGTGAAGGTCAGGTTGGAGACCGACAGGGGCAGGGGGGCAGGATCACTCAAGAGTCTTCCTCCGTGCGGCGAAAAAGATCAGGTCCAGCAGCTGCAGCGCTGCCGGCGGCTGTGGAGCAGCCAACGACTGCGAAGCAGTCGAGGGTATTATAGCCCAAATCGGGCGCGCTACAGGAAATAGACCTGGACCGGGTCGCCAAACTTTGCGCCGATGGCGGCGGCGGCGCTGCCGTTGACCACCGAGATGATCAGGTTGCCGGTGCTGCCATACAGGGCGACCAGGTCACCCGGTTGGCGGTCGCCAAAGGTGCGCACCAGGCCGTGAATCTCATGCCCGCACAGGTGCACCGCGGCATTCAGGGCGCCGTTGAGGTGTTCAATGCGGATGTTGGTAGCGATGTTGCCAAAGTAATCGATGTGCATCACCTGGCCGCGCCAGCCTTTCTGGAAGTCCTCCGGGCGGGGGATCTCCAGGCGCACCGGGTCGCTGATGGCGGCGCCCAGCGACTGCAGCGGCACGCCGGCAGCCAGGTGGGCGGCTACGGGTGAGAAGATATCCCTTCCATGGAAGACATTACTGATCTCCGGCAGCCAGTACTCCCGGCGGTCCAGGTGGATGAACTCTACCGGCCAGTTCTGGGTTTCGGCGTGCTCCCACAGGACGGTGGACAGCCCATTGTCCGGGCCGACGAAGATCTGCGGGCCGAAGCGCGCCGCCAGCGGCCGGCGCTGCGTGCCCACGCCCGGGTCTACCACTCCCACGTGGATCGTGCCCTCGGGGAAAAATGTCGCCGAGCGCCCCAGGATCAGCGCTCCCTCCAGGATGTTTTGCGCCGAGATCTGGTGGCTGATGTCGGCGATGTGTACTCCCGGCGCGATGCCCCAGATCACGCCTTTCATCACGCCCACGTTGCCATCGCGCAGGCCAAAGTCGGTCATCAGGGTAATGATTGCCATCGTAAACCTCCCGGCAGAAGATGTACGGTCATTATACCCGCAAAAACGGGCGCTTCTTATAAAACACCAACAATTCGTTTGCGTTCCTCAGATCATTCTTTTTTATACTACCACTATCACTGAATAACCAGTGCACGACGGAATAATCAGATTATCTTTGAAAGGAACCCGACCCATGACAACCATGTACATTTCCCCCTACCGCCGCTTAGCAACCCTGCGCCAGGCGATGGACCGCATGATGGAAGAGACCCTGGCCGAGAACACTGCCAGCGAGCGCGAGATGCAGCTTGCCGTGGACGTGCGCGCTGAAGAAGAGGCTTATGTGATCAACGCTTTGGTGCCCGGCCTGGAATCGGATGACTTGAGCATCGAGATTCTCAACAACACGGTGTCCATTCGCGGCGAGTTCAAGAGCTGCGCTGGTGAGGAGGCTCAGTATTTGAGCTGCGAGCTGCCCGCCGGGCGCTTCAGCCGGGTGATGGCGCTGCCGGTGGCGCTGGACGCCGCCAAGGCCGAGGCCAGCCTGAAGAGCGGCGTGCTCACCCTGCGCGTGCCCAAGGCCGAGGCGCACCGCCCCAAGGCGATCAAGGTCAGCGCCAACTGAGACAATCGAACGGCAAGGGAAAAAGGGCTTCTGAACGGAGCCCTTTTTTTATCGATATTCTATGATCAAACTAACAGGAGGATACCAGCCTGGGCCAAATGCCGTCAATGTGATCCGGGTAACAGCTTTCTTGTGACATTCAGCCTGATTTTAACCAGGAATGATGATGCAGGATCGTGATTTCCTGGCTATAATTTCCGGTAATGATACCCACCACCGGCGCGGCGCCGGAACCCAAACAAAAAGGAAATGAGCCATGCGACCAAAACCACTCTTCAGCCTTATCCTGGCCCTTGTTTTGGGCTTGCTGCTGGCGCACGGGGCGCTCTCTGCACCGCAGCTCTTGCAGTCCAGTGTCAAAACACCCACCTATACCCTGACCATCCTGCACACCAACGACGTGCACGCCCGGCTGGCGCCCTATTACAACAACTGGGCGGCTTGCGTTCCGGTCTCACCCGACTGCCTGGCCGGCGCGGCGCGCCTGGCCACTAAGGTCAAGGAGCTGCGCCAATCCGAGCCCAACCCGATCCTGGTGGACGCCGGTGACCAGTTCCAGGGCACGCTGTACTACAAGCTGTTCAAGGCGGACGTGATCACCCGCACCATGAACGCCCTGACCTACACCGCCATGGCGGTGGGCAACCACGAGTTCGACGACGGCCCGGCCATGCTGGCCCAGCTGGCAGACGGGGCTAACTTCCCGGTCCTGGGCACCAACATCGACGTCTCGGCGGAGCCGTCCCTGGCAGGCAAGCTGCCGGTGACCACGGTGGTCACCGTAGGCGGGGAAAGGATCGGCCTGATCGGGCTGACCACGCCGGACGCCGCTACCTCCTCCAGTCCGGGGCCCAACGTGGTGTTCAAGGACGTGGCGCTGAGCGCCTCCCAGGCGGTGAGCGGCCTGCAGGCGATGGGGGTGAACAAGATCATTGCTCTCACCCACCTGGGCTACCAGGAGGACCTGGCGCTGGCCCAGGCGGTGGACGGGCTGGATGTGATCATCGGCGGGCACAGCCACACATTCATCTACACCCCCACTATCCCGGTGACCTTCACCCCGCCGGTGTACCCGTCCTACGGGTCGCTGGCGCCGGAAGGAGAGTATCCCACCCCGGTCTATATGCTGGGGCGCAATCCGGTGCTGGTGGCAACCGACTACCAGTGGGCCACCTTCCTGGGCCGGCTGCAGGTGACCTTTGACGCCAGCGGCGCGCTCATCGATTGGAACGGCCGGCCGGTCTACCTGGGCAGCGATATCGTCCCAGACCCGGACATGGCGGACCTGCTGGCGCCCTACGACGCCCTGGTGCAGGCTGAGTTCAGCAAGACGGTGGGGATCAGCCATGTGGACCTGCCGCTGGCGGTGGGCGGGAAGCAGGTGTGCCGCCTGGGCGAGTGCCTGCTGGGCGACCTGGTGACGGACGCCATGCTGTGGAGGGCCAACAGCACCCAGCCGGGGCGGGCGCCGGGCGGGCCGGCGGTTCGCTACCAGATTGCCATCCAGAACGGCGGCGGGCTGCGCGCCTCCCTGGTCAGCGGCACGTTGAGCGTGGGCAGCGTGGAAGAGGTGCTGCCCTTTGGCAATTCCATCGCTACCTTTGAGATCACCGGTTCGTATCTGATCAGCTCGCTGAACAGCGGATTGAGCAAGGTGGGCGGGACCTCGTCTACCGGGCGCTTCCCCCAGGTGTCCGGGCTGCGCTTTGCCTTTGCCCCCAACGGGATGGCCAGTTCGCGTCTGATCTCGGTGGAGGTGAACACGGGCGGGATATACGTGCCGCTGGATCCAAACGCCCGCTATTTTGTGGTGACCAACGATTACGTGCGCGGCGGTGGGGACGGCTACACCCTGTTCAAGACCAACGCCATCAACCCCTATGACTTCGGCCCGCCGCTGGATGAGGCGGTGATGGATTATATCAAGGATCCTCTGGCGGGTGAGATCTGGGCCAGCAGCTTCATCACCGGGCGCATCCTGCCCCGGTTGAAGGCTTACTTCCCCATCCTGCCGCTGCGGGAGCCGGCCGCTCCCTGAGCGCTCAGCCCGGCTTTCTGCGCCACCACGGTAAACAGCCCGCTGCCCTGGGCGGCGGGCTGCCAGGTGAATTCATGGTACAGGCGCACCTCGGCAAAGCCGGCTTGTTCCATCAGACGCTGCGCCTGGGCCTGGGTGTAGGAGCGTGTCGCTGGTGAGCGGCGGTGCTGCTCCTGGGCGATAACCTGGCCATCGATGAGCACCTGGTAAAGATCTTCGGTGTGCTCGCACTCGCTGCCTGGGTCGTAGCGGGAGCGGGAGTGGCGGCGGAACAGCGCCCCGTCAGCCGGGCGGCGGGCGCTGGTTTCGCTGCTGCTCTCCAGCGGCTCTCCTGGAGCCCACAGGGTCATAAAAGACGCCGCCAGGGCGCCGCCGGGCTCCAGGTGGGCATAGATGCGCCGCACCGCCTGGAGCGCGTGGTCCGCGTCGACCACCAGCTGCAGCGAGCTGGAGGGGATCAGGATGGTGCGGTAAGCACGCGGCAGGCGCAGCTCCTCCATGGGCTGCTCATACAGCCGTTCGAGATGGTCGAAGTGGTCC
>CAIQIV010000736.1 GCA_903871905.1 uncultured Chloroflexota bacterium
TAAGTCAGGGCATACGAGCGCCGCACCCTCCAACTCAGCAGCAGCCGGGTCACCGCCCAGGTGCCCGCCACATGCGCAGCAATGTTGATCAACGCCAATACCCAGGGAATCAGCGGAACGAATCCCAGGCTGAGCAGGCGCGCCAGCAGCGGCAGCAGGATACGCTGGTAGCGGTAGGCCGGCGCATCCAGGTACGGCGCCACCTGCACCGGGTGCAGGTCGCGGGCAATGTAATAGACAAACTGCCCGTCATAACCCTCGCTGCCCGCCAGGTCGCCCTGGGAAAAGCGCGTCCCCAGGCGCGCCAGCGCCAGCGGGTCTCCCCCACCCTTCAGGATAACGGTTCCAACCAGCGCCAGCGAAACCAGCAGCGTGACCACCGCCGGGTGCAAAAGAAGTGAGCCCAGGCGCCGCAGCATGATCCTCACCCTCCCTTCCTGGCTGCTCGTCCCTGGGCGCGGCGTTTCCAGGACCATACCGCCAGCCAGGCACCCCAGGCTGCCAGGCTGGCAGCCAGCCCCACCGCCTGCGTCCACGGGAAGTATGCCAGCCGCACCGCGTGCTCTCCCGCCGGCAGGGGGATCGCCCGGAACAGGTAATCCGCATACAGCACTTCCACCGGGTGGCCGTCCATCCAGGCCTTCCACCCCGGGTACCAGGTGTCGGCGATCACCAGCCAGCCGGGGGCATCCGACCCCACCTGCAGCAGCAGTTCCTGCCCGTCTCCGCCCTCAACCGTCACCAGGATCTTCCCCTGTCCCTGGATGCAGGGGAGGATGTCCTGTTCCATTTCCAGCACCACCCAGCGCGCCGGGTCAAGCTGGCCGCCCGCCGCCATCTCCAGCGCCTGTTCTGCGGTGGCTGCCAGCCGTGCACAGGGCGCCCAACGGAAACGCCCCCCCCCGCTCACCGCCTCAAACCGCACCCCCTGCGGCGCCCCACCATCCAGCACTTCTTCCAACCCAACTGCCATGCGCTGCAGCATCCCGCGGCGAGCTGCTCCCTGGGCGCTCTCCAGCGCCTCCATCCAGCGCGCGTAGCGCCCTGGCACCAGCGGGTCAAAGTTGTTGGCCGAGGCCACCCGGTCCACCAGGCTCAGGTCAGGCAGCAGCACCTCCCGCAGGTTCCCCCAGTTCTCCTCGATCTGGAAAGAATCAAAGGTCATGAAACGGTCGTACTTCAAGCTACGCTCGGCTGCCCGGGAGATGACCAACCGGCCGCCATCCAGGCTGCGCTGCACCGGTGCAACGCTGCGCGGCGTCTGGGTGTAAAAGCCCAGGTCAATGCCCGGGTTGAGCCCCCAACCGGCTACCAGCAGGTCCAGCGCCACGAACAGTGTCACCGCCCACGGCCAGCCCCGCTCCTGCCAGGCAGCGCTGGAAAGATAAACGGAAACTCGTTCCCACCAACGCCCACCGGGCGCTGTCTCAGCCGCGGGTCCCTGGACGCTGGACGTTCTGCCCCCCGCTTGCGGCGCAGCCAGGCTCAACAGGCCGCAGCCAATGCCCAGTGCACCCAGCCAGGCAAAGGCCGGGAAGAAGGTCGGGGAGACTTTTCCCAGCGCCAGCCAGGCGATCCCCGCCCCAAATACCACGGCCAGCGCCCCGGCAGTGCCCAGCCGCGTCCAGTACAGCCCGCGGCCGCGCGGCCGGCGCCAGCCCTCCACGCCCAGCCCGGCCAGCAGCGCCAGCCCCATCACCGCCCATAACAGGAAGCGCGCCGGCGCCTGGAACATGGCAAACGTGGGAATATGTGCGTACAGCCAGGGAAAAAGCGGCGTGTTCTTCCCCAGCGCCAGCAGGATCGAGACCAGTATGACACCCAATAAAAACAGGGCCAGGCTGTTCCCACCCCGGCGCCGGCGCAGCGCCGCCAGGGCCAGCAGCAGCGGCAGCAGGCCGATATACGCCGCGTCTTCCCAAAATGCGGCGTAACCCCAATAATTGCCCCACGCCGGGCTGCCAAACAGGTTAGGCAGGAAAAAGGTAAGCAGGCGCCACGGCCACAGCGAATAGGTCATGGCAAACTCGTAATCCACCGCCGCCGCTCGCTGCGATTGCAGCAGGTATTCCGCCGTGGGCAGCAGCTGCACCGCCGCCAGCCCGGCTGCCCACAGCGCCGCCAGCGCCAGGCGCACCAACCCTCTCCCCAGGTTCCGCTCCCGCCAGCCCCAGTAGACTGCCCACGCCCCAACCAGCATCCCCGTGTACCAGGCGGTCTGAGCATGACCTGCCAGGAGCTGCAGCCCCAATACCAGCGCCAGGCGGTACACCGGCTGCCCGGGCAGGGCAAAAGCCAGTACCCAGGGTGTCCAGGCTGCCGCCGACGGGATACTCAAGAAGCTGCCCCGGCTCACCAGGTAAGTAGACAGGCCAAACGCCAGCCCGCTGACCGCCTGTGCCAGGGCTCCCAGCCCCAGCCGGCGCGCCAGGTAAGCCATCCCCAGCCCGGCCCACGCCAGGTGCAGTCCCAGCAGCAGCCCCTGTCCCCAGGCCAGCGCGCCGATCCCTCCCACCCAGGCCAGCAGCAGGTAAGCCCAATTCGGCGGGTAGAGCAGCCCGCTCTGGTAGTTGGCCAACAGCGGCGACCCCATCCCCAGCCACGGGTTCCAAAGCGGCAGCCCGCCCTGGCGCAGCGCTTGCCACGCCTGCCACCACCAGGGGACAAACTGCAGCGAGGATGTGCCCCAGAACAGCGCTTGCCCCGCCGCCCAGACCGGCGCAAGCAGCAGCAGCGGCGCTGCCAGCGGGGCCAGAAGCAGCCCGCCGCCCTCCTTTGGACGTAAGACAACCCGCAAGATGCCGGGTTTCATCGCAGCGCCTCGAACACTTCGTATTCCCCTTCCCGCTCCAGCGGCACCAGGAAGGAGGCCTGGTGCGGGTCCCAGCTCCCCAGCTGGCGCTCTTCCGGCCCCCACAGCACGTAGCGCGCCCGGAAGACCTGCAGCATGGCCCGGCGCCGGGCGTCCGGCGTCCCTGGCTGGTAGAATTCCTCTACCATGGATTGGGCGATTGCAAAATTGGCGCTTTCCGGGCCATGCCCGGTGACCACCCGCAGCGGCGCCCAGGCTGGCAGGGCGTTGCTGGTGTGGAAGGCTGCCAGAGCCGCATCCCCCGGCCGGGCGTCCTGAGCCAGGTATTCGAAGATGCGTACCTGGTCCGTCGGAAGAAAGGCCGGCGCCACCTGCTGCCCCGCCGCCTGCAGTCCGCCAGCGATCAGCAGCAGCGTGGAAGGCAGGACCAGCACCAGCAGCGCCAGCGGCGCAGCCCAGGCGGTGCGCGTACGCCAGCCAGCTTCACCCCCCTCCTTTTCCTCGGCCTGCCTTGCCCAATGCTGTAAACCCTCCAGGGCAGCAAAAGCCAGCGCCGCCAGCGCCACCCACCCGCCATCCGGCAGGCGGCGCTGCAAATTGGTCGGCGCATAAGCCAGCACAGGCAGTGCCAGCGCCCAGGCTGCTGGCAGCCAGCCGCGCCAGGCGTCTTCCCGAACCAGCAGCACCGCGCCAGCCGCTGCCAGCGGCGCCAGCAGCAGGTATGCCAGGACATATTGGGAAATAGGCGGCGAGAGCAGCACATTCTGCTGGCCCCAGGTCTGCAAATAGGGATCGGTCAAATAGGACGCGGCTGAAACAGCCGCCCAGGCCCCTGGCAGCACAAATCCCGCCGCGGCAAAACGCAGTGCCCGCCCCAAGGCCTGCCAGCCCACATCCAACCGGCACAGGGCGCAGCGCAGGGTCTGCACCAGCAGGTGCAGACCGAGCACTCCCCCCAGCAGGGCCGCCGCCAGCGGCTGGCACAGCCCGGCTCCCAACCAGGCCAGGTTGAGCAGGATAACCGACCGCCAGGGCGGCCTCCCGCCGGCCTCCAGGCGCCCATTCACCAGGTAGATCACCAGCCCCCACAGCAGCAGGGCGCGCCCCAGCGCCACGTGCGGCAGGCCGTAGAAGGCCAGGAAGCCGAAAGTCTCAGGAGAATAGAAATCCAGCGGCAGCTCGCTCAGCCCGCCCCGTCCCCCGGAGAGCATCCACAGCCAGCCCAGCCCGCCCCCCAGCAGGACTACAGCCAGCGCCAGGCGGCGCAGGCGCACCTGCCGCACAAACAGCGCCAGGAAATCATACGCCGCCAGCGCCAACAGCACGCCCGCCAGCCAGCGGAAGGCCTGGTAAAGCCCGACCAGCTGCTCATGCAGCCCCGGCAGCCCGCCCAGCTTGCCCAGCAGCAGGTAGGGCAGGTACATCAAGACCCCCCGCTGAGGGAAGACCGTGTACGGCGTGCGGAACAGCCAGGCGCCATACGCGCCGGAGAGCATCTTGGCCAGGTAGGAGTTCCCATCCTCCACGCCAAAGACAAATCCCGTAAAGCGCAGCGCCTCCCCCTGCATGGCAAAGCCCAGCAAGTAGGGCAGCGTGGTGAGCGCCAGCAGCAGCAGGGCAAAGACCAGCACCCAGCGCCGCTCGCCCGCTGTCGACGGCCAGCCGCTTTCCGCGGCCGGTTCAGGGCCTGGCGCCCGAACCATCGACTGCATACACCACCACGTTTCCAGAGCTGAACACCGGGGTGATCCCCCCCATCAGCTGCAAGGAGCCCAGCTGCCGCTCGCGCGGCCCATAAAACAGGAAATCCACCTCGTTCCGCCCCAGGAAGGTGAGATCCCCCCCCTGCCGGAAGAAATGTTCCACCGCCTGCCGCTGGCGGTCAGCATCCGGCGTCTCAAAGGGATGGCCGTAGATCACCCGCCGCCCGGTGCGCGCCGGGATCCACAATCCCATTTCCGGCGAGGCCAGCACCAGGGCGTGCAGCGGGCTGTTTGCCGCGATCCACTCCAGCGCCGCGTTCTCATCCCGAGACATAAACAGCGCCGGGTCACGCCGCAGCCCACCCGCCAGCAGCGAGACCAGGATCAGCAGGTTGGTCAGCACGGATGCCGCCAGCAGGGCCGCCGCACAGGGCCGGTAGAACTTCCCCAGCCTGCCTTTCCATTCCTGCAGCGCCAGCACTGCCAGCCCGGCCAGCGGCACGTAGACCCCCATCAGGAAGCGCCGCTGCAAGTCCCAGGGGAAATAGGCCAGCAGCACACCGGCCGCAGCCCAGGCCACCGTCACCCGCCAGGCTGCCCGCCCTCCGGTTCGCCCCAGCCAGGCGCCGGGGATCGCCAGCAGCAGCGCCGGCGACAGCGCCAGCAGCACATCCCAGGCCGGGGGTGAGAGGGTCAGGTTCTGGGCATTCCAGCCCGAAAGCTGCGGGTCAGCCTGCACCGCCCACAGTGTGTAAGCCAGGTAAGGCAGCCCGCCCAGGGCAATCGTCGCAATGCGCAGGCCGGGCTCGCGCAGGCAGGCCAGGCTCAAATCCCGCCGGCACTCCCAGCCCTGCCAGGCCAACACCGCCGTCCAGGCCGCCAGGGCAATCACCACCCCGAACGGCGAGACCAGCGCCAGGCCCAGCGCCGCTGGGACCGCAGCCAGGTGCAGCAGCAGATCCATCCAACCCGCCAGTCCCCCAGAAGGCGCCCTCCCGGCTCCCGCCGGCGGGGTCAGCAACCAGGTCAGCAGCGCCAGGCCGAGCGGAAAATGCGGGTTTGCAAAGGAGGATAGGAAAGGAAAGGCCTCAGCCACCCAGAAGTCCGCCGTAGTGCGCCCGGCAAACAGCGCCAGCCAGCCCAGCCCGGAACCCAGCCCGGCCAATGCCAGAGCCAGCGCCGCCCCGCCGCCCGGCAGCAGCCGGCGGTAGAAGCGCAGCAGCGCCCAAAGCAGCAGCAGCGCCCCGCCCTGCCGCGCCAGGTGAAACACCCACGGCAGCGGCAGCCCACTGAACCATGCCAGCCGTCCCAGGTACAGGTAAAGCAGGTACAGGTATGCCCCCTGCCCGGGGTCGGCGGCGTAGGGCAGGCTGAAGCGCTCATCCCCGCGCCAGCCCTCGAACATCTTGGCCAGGTAGGAACTGCCGTCCTGGGGGTTGAACAGCAGCCCGGCAAAGACGTGCTCTGCCCCTGATGCCGCCGCGGCAGCCAGGAAAGGCAGCGCAATCATCAGCAGCACCAGGACAGTGATCAGGGTGGTCGGATCTTGCTCGCGGCGCAGGGGCATCGTCTTCTGGCAAACTCCCCCACCGATTATAGCCCAGAAAACCCGGGAATTACCCCCGTCAATATCCCGGATCTCCACCCGGCTGCCCACTGCATCGGGGAATCCATGCCCTGTGTTATAATATTTTGCATATCATCCATTTTTCAATTGAGAAAATCGAAGGAATCACCACCGCCACACCTTCTCAGAAAGACAACAATTGAATAAACCAAACCGCACCGCGTTCGGTCTGAAGCCTTGTCTCAAATATATCCTACTTTTATACCTGGCTCTGGCAGCATTGGCTGCCTGTTCTCCCAACTACCCCCCAAAAAACTCTTCAGACACCGCCGCTCCAGACCCAACCGCCAGCAGCGTCATCACTTTGCACTATAACGAGCGCCCGCCTTACCTGGTGACCACCGACCAGGGCGTCGGCGGATTAACCGGAGATCCCACCACCATCGTCTTCAAAAAAAGCGGCATCCCTTTCCGCTGGGAACAAACCCCCTCCAAGCGCCAAATTTATCTCCTGCAGCAGAACAGTGGGCGCGACTGCCTGGTGGGATGGTTTAAAAACCAGGACCGGGAGAAATTTGCCAAGTACACGCTGCCCATTTACCAGGACCAGCCGCAGGTGGCCCTAATGCGGGCAGATAACGACCTGGCGCCCAATGGGAGCCGCGTTGCAGATCTCCTCTCCAATCAGCGGCTGACCTTGCTGGTAAAAGATGGCTACTCCTACGGCGATTTTCTGGATGGCAAGATTAAGGAATCCCATCCCGTCCAGACGGTAACTACCGTGGAGAACAGTGGAATGTTAAAGATGGTTTTCAACCGGCACGCAGATTATTTCTTAATCGCCCCGGAGGAGGCCGATGGCTTGATCAAATCCTCCGAGTTCGATCTCCATGACTTTAAGTTCATTCATTTCTCAGATATGCCGTACGGTGAGAAACGCTACATCCTGTGCAGCAGGCAGGTGGAAGATGCGATTATTGAACAGCTTAATTCAGCCATACAAAAATATGTCACCCTCCCGACCCCTTAACATCCTTACTTACCTGGTCATCCTGCCTCCACTCCGCCGGCTTGAGAGCGCCTGATGGGTCCGTCTGCGAGCAACAGGAAAATTACCCTTGGTCTGGCTGCCGGATTTAGCCTGGTGTTCCTGCTGTTTATTTTCTGGTTCGAGAGCTATACCGGCGAACAGCGGCACAATGCGGTAGAAGCCTACGCCAGGGTCATCTCGAATTCACTCTGGCATTTCGAGCCGCAGGCCCCAACCGATTACCTGACCTTGATCGTCGGCGACCAGGATTATGAGCACATCCGGATCATCACTGAAGATGGCGGCACATTTGTGGACGTCCACAGTGACCGCCAAACACCCTTCACCAACCTGCTCATCGCCCTCAAGCTCATCCCCCGCATGGAAATTCTGGCGGATATCCAATACAACGGGAAAACCATCGGCGAAATTAATGCTGTCTGGTTGAATAAGAATATCTTTACTTACTTTTATGCACTCATCGTGCTCATCCTAATAGCCGGTATTTTGGGGTTGTATTCGCGAATCTTGCAGTCCAACCGCCGGCTGGAAATCGGCGTCCAGGAACGCACCGCTGAGCTGCACCAGGCAAACATTGAGTTGGGAGAAAGCGAGGCGCGCTACCGCAGCATTTTTGAAGACTCCCCCATCTCCCTGCGCGAAGAAGACTTTTCAGAAGTAAAGAAAATCATTGACCGGCTGCGCCGCACAGGTGTGCAGAATTTCCGCGTTTATTTTGACCAGCACCCTGAAACCATCGCCGAATGTGTGCAGGCGGTCAGGGTGCTCAATGTCAACCAGATTACCCTGGAGCTGTTCAAGACAAATGACAAAGAACGGCTGTACCAGGGACTGACGGATATCTTTACCGAAGAGTCTCTGGCCAGCTTTGGGCAGCAGTTGGCCGCCTTTGCCGAAGGGGAAATCCATTTCGATTGTGAAACCATCCAACAAACCGTGACGGGAGAAAAACTGTGGGCAGGCACCCGCGTCTCGATTGCGCCCGGGTATGAACAAACCTGGGCCAAGGTGTTTGTTTCCATCGTGGATGTCACCAACCGCAAACAGACCGAGGCGGAGCTGGCCAATTACCGCGAGCGCCTGGAGGAACGGGTAGCTGACCGTACCCGTGACCTGTCGGTGTTGTATGATGTCACCGCAGTGGCCTCCAACGTCATGGACCCGGATGAATTGTTATCCCTCTTGCTGGAACAGTCCCTGTCGGCAATGCGGCGTAAGGCCGGCATCATCCATTTGCTGGACGAAACCGGTTCAACGCTGCGCCTGAAAACGGAACAGGGCGTTTCTCGCGAGATTTCGGACGGGATTATCTCTCTATACGCCAGCCAGGGGGAAGTCCGAGAACTGTTGGAAAAGCATTCTTGTTTTACTATTCCAAACCTGGAGAACGATGCCCGCTTCCCACAGGCTGTGCGGGCCAGCGGTTGGCGGACGTATATCGCCGTACCGATCCAGGATACCCGCGGGCAAATGGCTGGGATATTGAGCATCCTGGGTGAAACGGGGGACCTGCTGACGATTGAAGAGCTGACGCTGCTGGTCTCTATTGCCGATCATATCGGCCTGGCAGTGGAAAATGTACGCCTGCGTCAAAAAGCGGAGGAAGCCGCAGTCCAGGAAGATCGCCAGCGCCTGGCGCGAGAATTACACGACTCCGTCAGCCAGAGCCTGTTTTCAGCCAGCATCATCGCCGAAACCCTGCCGCGCCTGTGGGAGCGCTACCCGGCGGTAGTGCAGCAGAACCTGGGAGAGCTGCACCACCTGATCCGCGGGGCCCTGGCAGAGATGCGCATGCTGCTGCTCGAGCTGCGCCCCACATCCATGGATAATGCAGTCTTAGGAGATCTGCTGCACCAGCTCGCAGACAGCATCGAAGGCCGCACGCAGTTAGATATCACCGTACAGGTACTGGGGCAGGGCAAAATTCCCATCCAGGTGAAAAAGAACCTGTTCCGCATCGCCCAGGAGGCGTTAAATAATATTGTGAAACACGCCCGGGCTCAGCACGTGCTGCTGGCGCTCAGCCAGGGCGCAGATCAAATCACACTGTGCATTTCCGATGACGGGCAGGGTTTTAATACCAACCGCGTGGATGGCGGGCACCTGGGGCTGCAGATCATGCGGGAGCGCGCCGAGAATATCGGCGCCAGCTTGATCATTTCCAGCCGCACCGGGAATGGAACAGAAGTTGTGGTGACCTGTCCCTGCCCGGCCGGAGAAAGACGATCTTGACCAACTGCTGTACTCCATGCAATAATCAACGCGGAGCAACGAGATGAAAGAACCTGCCCTGATACGAATCCTGCTGGTAGATGACCATGACATGGTGCGGCGCGGCCTGGCTGTTTTCCTGCTGGCCTTTGACGATTTTATGCTTGTTGGAGAAGCTGCCAATGGCGTCGAAGCGCTGGAGAAATGCGGCGCGCTGCACCCGGATGTGGTGCTGATGGACCTGATGATGCCGGTGATGGACGGCATTGCTGCCACCCGCGCCATTCGCCAGCAGTACCCGGCCACCCAGGTCATTGCCCTGACCAGCTTCAGCGAAGAAAAATTGGTCGAGGCTTCTCTGCAGGCAGGAGCGGTGGGCTACCTGTATAAAAACGTGTCAGTGGATGAGCTGGCGGCTGCCATCCGCGCAGCCCGGGTAGGACAGCCCACCCTGGCGCCAGAAGCCACCCGGGTGCTGATCCGGAAAACCACCCAACCGCCGGGTCACAGGCTGGGGGAAGATTTAACCGAGCGCGAGCTGGAAGTCTTACGCTTGATGGTGGAGGGCTGCAGCAACCCTGATATCGCCAAACGCTTGAGCTTAAGCCGTTCTACCGTCAAGACGCATGTCAGCCATATTATGGAAAAACTGGGCGTGAACAGCCGGGTGGAGGCCGTGACCCTTGCCCTCCGCCATAATTTAGCCACCTGACCGATATGGGCATCCCCCATCTGGCCGATCCATAAATCAACCGGCTGGATTGGAAAGAAATCCCCCTGGCACCTGATGTGCGCCGGGGGGTTTCTTTATATACTCGGAATAGTGATGAAAAGGCAGCATAGGTAATTTTCCAAGGACTGGATCCATGGGCTATCATTTTCAATGGAGTGTTATCTGGCAAAACTGGGACCTCTTCCTGGAGGGAGTGATCCTCACCATTGAGATCACAGCAGTAGCCACCGTGCTGGGGTTGGTGATCGGTATGGCAATGGCCGGTTTGCAGTTAATGAAAAACCGCGTGCTTAACGCCATCATCCAGGCATATATTGAGATCATCCGCAATACGCCGTTCCTGGTGCAGCTCTTCTTTGTTTACTTTGGTCTGCCGACCTTGGGGATCAAGCTGCCGGCCACCCAGGCTGCCTTGATCGCCCTGACCATCAACATCGGCGCCTATGCCACAGAGATCGTCCGCGCCGGCATCGAAGCGATTTCCAAAGGCCAGATCGAAGCCGGCCGGTCGCTTGGGCTGTCTGGTCTCCAGATCTTCCTGTACATCATCATCAAGCCGGCCCTGATGACCGTCTATCCCGCACTGACCAGCCAATTTATCCTGATTATGTTGAATACGGCCGTCATCTCAGTCATCTCAGCCAAGGAACTGGCATACCAGGCAAAGTATCTCCAATCAAGAACCTTTCGCAACTTCGAGATCTACTTCTTTATCACCCTGCTCTACCTGTGCCTGGCCTATATGTTCCGCTTCAGCTTTGGCGTGATCGGTAAACTCGCTTTTGGAAAAGCCCGGATGAATTAACCATGAGAGCATTCAACTTCTCCGAAGTCCTCACCCTTTTACTGCTGGCAACCGTTTGGACCATCGTCCTGTCGCTGGTCGCCTTGATCGGCGGTGGAATCCTTGGCCTGCTGGTCACCATGCTGCGCATTTCCAAGAACCGGGTGCTGAGCACGGTGAGCCGGTTTTTTATTGCCTTCATCCAGGGCACCCCATTGTTGATGCAGTTGTTTATTATCTTTTTCGGGATACCGATCCTGCTGGGGTTTGATGTTCCTGCCTTTCTCTCTGCTTCCATCGCCCTGATCCTCTACTCAGCCGCATACCTGGCGGATATCTGGCGCGGCAGCATCGAGTCCATCCCCAAGGCGCAGTGGGAAGCCGGCACAGCCCTGGGCCTGAGCTGGATGCAGCAGTTCACCTACGTCATCCTGCCCCAGGCAGTCAAGGTCTCTATCCCACCGACCATCGGCTTTGCCGTCCAGGTGATCAAGAACACTTCACTGACCTCTATCATCGGTTATGTCGAGCTGACCCGCCAGGGCCAGATCCTCAACAACGTGACCTTCCGCCCGTTCACCATATTTGCCATGGTCGGCGCCATTTACTTTGCGGTTTGTTATCCGCTCTCCTTATACAGCAAGCGCCTGGAGGCTAAATTGACCCTGGCCTCCCGCTAGCCAATCAACCGGTCAAATCAAGGCTTTCGAACAAATTGGGAGCCTTGGGAAGAAATCTTTACAGCACATGCGTGCAGAATCTTGAGTTCGAAGGAGAAAATCATGAAAACCAGTTTCAAAAAAGCCCTAATCGTGTTTGCCGGACTGCTTGTTTTGCTTTCCCTGGCAGCCTGCTCTTCCGGTGCCGCTCCCGCCGCCAGCACCTCTGCCCCGGCTGCCCCCGCCGCCTCGGCTACCGAAGCCAGCGCCCCCACCAACATCCTGGATAAGATCGTGGCCGGCGGAACGATCAAGATTGCAGTTCCAGAAGACACGCCGCTGTTTGGCAGCCTGGGTTCCAGCGGCTCCATGGAAGGCTACGATATCGACATCGCCAATATGATCGCCAAGGATATGGGCGTGAAAGCCGAGCTGGTTCCCGTTTCCAGCCAGAACCGCATCCCTTACCTGACTTCCGGTAAAGTGGACCTGGTGATCTCCAGCATGGGGATCAAGCCAGAGCGCGCCCTGGTGATCAATTTTTCCAACGCCTATGCCCCGTTCTTTTGGGCAGTCTATGGCCCTAAGGACAAGCAGGTAACCAACGTCGAAGAGGCAAAGAAGTATAAAGTGGGCGCCACCCTGGGTACTTTGGAAGAAATTGCCTTTAGCGACGCCGCCGGCCCCGATGCAGATATCATGCGCTTTGACGACCAGGCTACCACGGTGCAGGCCTTCCTGACCGGCCAGGTGGACCTGATCGTGACCGGCAATGCCATCGCCGCCCAGATCATGAAAGACCACCCCGAAATGAATGTCGAGTCGAAATTCATCCTCCAGCAGTCGCCGTGCCACATCGGTGTCCGCCGCGGGGACGAGGCGCTGCTGAACTGGGTGAATGCTTTCATCTACTTCCACACCCTGAACAAAGACCTGAATAAACTCTCCCTCAAGTGGTTTGGCGAGCCCCTGCCCGCTTTCCCGAACTTCTAATCCCATCTCCCCGAATAACGGCTGCCGGCTATGAGACCAACCATGGCCGGCAGCCAAGAGGATGTGACCATGAGCAGCAATCTCGGTAACGAAATCATCATTTGTAAAGACGTACACAAATGGTATGGTGACTTTCACGTGCTCAAAGGGATCACCACCTCCGTGCGAGAACGCGAAGTGGTGGTGGTGATCGGCCCATCGGGGTCCGGAAAGTCCACCTGGATCCGCACCCTGAACCGTCTGGAAGAGCACCAAAAAGGCCAGATTGTTGTGGATGGCATCGAATTGAACAACAACATGAAGAACATCCGCGAGATCCGGCAGGAGGTGGGCATGGTATTTCAGCAGTTCAACCTTTTTCCTCACCTGACCGTCCTGGACAACATCACCCTGGCCCCGGTGCGCGTGCGCAAGTGGCCGCGAAAAAAGGCTGAGGAGATTGCCATGCAGCAGTTGGAAAAGGTGAAAATCCCGGAGCAGGCCAATAAATATCCCAGCCAGCTTTCCGGCGGCCAGCAGCAGCGGGTGGCCATTGCCCGCTCCCTGGCCATGCAGCCAAAGATTATGCTGTTTGACGAGCCCACCTCTGCATTGGACCCGGAGATGATCAAAGAAGTGCTGGATGTCATGCAGGAACTGGCCGAACAGGGGATGACCATTGTCGCCGTCACGCATGAAATGGGGTTTGCGCGCGGGGTGGCCAATCGCGTGATCTTCTTCGACGAAGGCGTGATCGTGGAAGAAAAGCCGCCTGAGGTCTTTTTCAGCCACCCAGAACACGAACGCACGCAGCGGTTCCTCAGCCAGATCCTGCGTCATTAATTTTGGACAGCCTGGGACAGCGGTCGCTCCAGGGCCGGCGCGATCGACAAGCTGACCCTCCCGGGACCTGCAGCCATCCGCAAGGGGATCGCTGACCTGGAAACCAACGGACCGTGGCGCAAAAAACGGGCTTCGCAAGGAAGCTCGTTTTTTGAATCCGGTGTGCTACGATTTATTCAGGACAATCACCACCATTTATTCAGGACGCTAACAGGATCGAGCTCAATCGCCTCCCTCATCAATTGGATTGCAGACTGATAAGCGGATTCGTTTTCTTCGGATAGACCGATTAAGAAATAGCAGTGAGCTAAAATTCTAATTAATTCGATAGATTTCCCGAATTGCTCAATCATATGATTGTAAACATTTACCGCCAGTTGATAATCCTGTATCTGACGTGACTGATTTGCTTCGGAAAGCAGCTCAAAATAGCTATTCGATGAGGCTTCAAGTCGGTTATTCATGGTTTTGTCTTCACCCAGGCGTCAGCAATTCTGAAAATATTGTTTACCCCAAGTTGCTACCTTGGAACCTGAATAGAAAGTCCATGTGGCTTCTGGAAAAGTTGTAGTGATCGAAGCCACAACCCAGACAGGGAGACCACATAGACAGCCAAATTGTAGCAGAATTCTGCATTTGTGACGATTTATTGAAGGCACCTTACCATCGAGAAGATGCCCAGAGTTGGATCAGGGATGCCGAATTATGACAATGCCAGTAAGAAATGTTATAACGATGGTCTCAAGATCCATCTTCTGATTACTGAAGATGGTCAACCAGTCGAATTCTTCTTGACAACCCCAGGCAGCGGTATGTGTCAATGGTTTGAGACAACTCCTTTCTGAATTTACTGTAGATCGCTTGTGTAATCGAGTTTCGTATCCTTTCCTTCCCGCCGGAAGGTTGTGGAAAAGTGGACAGAAGATCACTGCCCACTTTTCCACAACCTCTACTACGACGGCAGCAGCTCTTCCAACTTTGCAGCTGGTTTAGGTGCATTGATCCACACTGCATCCGGTAATGCTGGCGGCGTGGACAACCCTTTAACAAATCGTTCTGGATTTTTCAGATAAGCCGCCTGCAGAACTTGTTGACGCTGCTGGTTCACCGCTGATGCACGGCCGTAATGCACATCTGCTGGGGTCAGCAACCCCAGGCCGGTATGGTGATGTTCGTAGTTATACCATTGGAAGGTCTCTTGGGCCCAATTGCGTGCATCCGGCTGGCAACCAAACCGGGCTGGATAACCTGGCCGGTACTTCAAAGTCTTGAACTGGGCCTCCGAATACGGATTGTCGTTGGAAACGTGCGGCCGGGAATGGGTTTTGGTCACCCCCAGGTCAGCCATCAACAGAGTAACTGGCTTAGAGGTCATTGAACTGCCCCGATCGGCGTGGATGGTCAACTGCCCGGGAAGAATCCCTTGCCGGGCACAAGTCTCAGCAATCAGTGCTTCGGCCAGGCTAGCCGATTCGCGCTCAGCGATCATCCAGCCAACCACATATCGGCTGTAAACATCCATGATGTCATACAGGTAATAGTAGGTCCAGGTGGCTGGCCCGAGCAATTTCGTGATGTCCCAACTCCACAACTGGTTCGGCCGGGTGGCCAGCAGCTCTGGCTTGACATAATTCGGGTGGCGTAGCTGATTACGCCGCTCACGCACTTCGGCGTTTTCTTCCAAAATACGATACATCGTGCGGTAGGAACATAAATACTCGCCTTCGTCGATCAGCGTCGCATACACTTCTCGGGGTGCACTATCTTGGAATCGTTCGCTGTTCAAGACCTGGCGGACCGCATCCCTTTCGGCCTGACTCAGCGTTCGGGGTGGCTGCGCTGGTTCTCTTGTGGGCTCTGCTTCGACCGCCTCCATCTGGCGCTCCCGGTATAAGCCAGTCCGGGACACCTCCAGCGCCTCACACGCAGCCACTATACCCACGGTTTTGCCTAATTGTTCCGCTGCCTGGATCATTGCGCCGCGTCCAGGTTGTTTGTCTCGTCCGCTACGCCGAATATCTGCGCAACTTTTTTTTGGACGTCTATGATCAGTTCCGCTTTCCGCAGCCGTTCGCGTAATCGATCATTCTCGCGTTGCAATTTGGCCAATTCGACTGCCTGGGGATCCGCTTTCGGCCCGCGCTTCTGTGGCCCCAGCCCTTCCAGTTCACCGCGCTCGCGTTGGCGTCGCCAATTGGTCAGGTGAGATGAATACAACCCTTCTCGCCGTAATAATGCGCCGGTCTCCCCGGTTCCTTCACTGTTGTCCAGCTCGCGCAGGATCCGCAATTTATATTCCGCTGTGTATTGGCGCCGTTGTGCTTTGGCCACTACTTCGGTGTCCGGATTTTCTCCGGGTTTCTTACCATTCGAATTCTGAGACATCATTTTGCTCCTCCGCCTTCAACACTAAATTATTGGCGGTAGTTGTCTCACCATTATAGTCACAGTGGGCAGCTTCAGTGA
>CAIQIV010000737.1 GCA_903871905.1 uncultured Chloroflexota bacterium
CTATGCCAGTTTTCGCGATTGGCTAAAAGACAGCGGATATAGCCGGTCGGCGCTAAACCTTTACAGTGTGGCGGTTCGCCAGACAATCGGGCTGTTGGACAAACCTTACTGGCAGATCGACCCGGAGTCGGACCTGCAAAAGGCCGAAGCCTATTTCATGCAGCGGTCGCTAACCGAGGGAACACAGTCGTGCTATCACAAAGGGTTGTCCAAGCTGGGCGAATACATCCGCTTGCGCAATCATAAACCGCTCCGCACACCGCAGGTCAACTGGGAACGCTATCTGGAGGCAATCCCTGCCTGGCTGCAGGAGGATGTGCGCGGGCATATCCGGACCTGTTCCTGGAATTGGAAACCGGAACACCAGCATAGAAGGACGCTCGAACGGCTCAGCCCGTTATGCCGGGCGCTGCGCTGGATCGTCGCCCATTTCCCCATCGAAGCGCCGGCCGATCTGACGCCGCAGGTCTGGTTCGCCTACCTGGACGCGCGGTTGACCGCCGGCATCAACTCGAGCACGGTGAATGGAGATCTGTTTTCTTTGAAGAGCCTGGTCTATTACTGGCAGGACCAGCAGCGCCCGGTCTGCGAGCGATTCCTGCTGCTGGATCCGATCAAGCAGGAAAAGTACCTGCCCAAGGACGCTCCGCTGGAGCAGTTGCGCGAATTGATCCAGATCATCCAGGCTGAAGCCGCCTCAACCCATGTCTCACAGCGCCGGATGGGGCGTATGGACCTGGCCTGGGCTCTGCTGATGCTTCACGCCGGGCTGCGGACCGCTGAAGTATGTTCCCTGCGCCTGGGGGACATCGATTGGGAACGCCGCCGGCTGCGCATCGAGCAGGCCAAAGGGATGAAAGACCGCTACGTTTATCTCAGTCAGGAAGCCATGGAGGCTTTGCACAGCTATCTGGAGCTGCGCGGTCCGGCGGATGCGCTGCCGGAACAGGTGTTTATCTTCCGGCATTGCCCGCTGACTCCGTCTTACTGTTATATGCGCTTGCGAACCTATGGGAAACGTGGCAAGCTGCACATCACACCGCACCAACTGCGCCATTCTTGCGCCACACTGCTGCTCAATGCCGGAGCGCCGATCCTGAGCGTACAGACACTGCTGGGGCACAAGTGGGTGGACACCACCCTGGGCTACGCCCGGCTGTATGATGGCACCGTGGCCGCCGACTACTATACCGCGATGCATGGCGTGGAGCTGCGCCTGGCTCTGCCGGAAGATCAACTTTCCCAATCGACCGGCCTGGGCCATCTGCTTGCGCTGGTCGATGCGCTGCGCCAGACGAGTTTGAGTGAAGCGCAGTTGGCGACCTTGCGCCTGCTGCGCACCGAGCTGCTGACTTTGGGAGAGTGACGCTACAAGAATATTCAGGATGTTAAGGTGCTGAACTGCGGCGATCCTGGGTTCCGTCCGGTTGATCATCTCTCTTTCTTCGACCGGATCGCGGTATAATCAGGGTACCCCCAAAAACGGAAGGCGGACGGGCTGGTTTTCCAGTTCGTTCGTCTTTCATTTACGCATATCTGCACTTTTATCAGAATAACCAGGAATGTCTATTCCAAAGTCCGCAAAAATCCGTTTCACTTCATCTTCCGTCAGTTGGATTCCTTCTGACTTAATTCTCTTTAGTTCTTGGGTAACTCTTCTAAAAGATATGCCCGCTAACCTCAGAATCGAGCCTAGTGCGGCTCTTTTAACAGAACTATTCGAGTCAAGCCGCAAGGCAGTGAACAATGCCCAGTCTGGATGGCTTGATCTTCTCCCGAGAACCGAAGCTGTCGCTCTTCGAACGTTCGAATCTGTATCGTTTAGCAAGAGATCGCGCATCTTTTCTATAACTTCTTTTTATAATGGATAATGAAACCCAAGAAAAGTTACACAATCGTGACGCCATAACCCGTCCGGGTCGTTTAACCCCTCAACAAATAACTCTATAGCTGGCTGGTATTGCGCCTCTGCCAGATCATGACACCTACTCCAAATATCAGCATAATAATCTGCAGGGAAGGGGTGTTTTTTCCATTCCCTTAAAAAACACAAGGTGTTTTCTAATTCTAAGGTCATAAGTTTACCATCCACCCAATAATCCATCTAAATACTCTAAAATTTCTTGCGCATGAGCAATTGCTTCATCTATTGCTTGTTGTGCTTCTGGCGTTCTCTTATCTCGGACATTCAATAAATGCTCTATGCTATTCTCAAGGCCTTTCGCAAATTCTTTGGCTTCGCCGACATGATCCTCTCCTTCAGGAAGCTCCTCACCTTCAGCTACTCTTTTAGCTTCATCAGCGAGATCGGGATGTTTAGCCAAGAAACCATCAATTCCTTTCGTGAGTTGTATCTACTCACGGGCTTGATCAGACCGCTGGGAATCTGATAAGATTGTAACACGATGACATCAGCAGAGCTTGAGCATCTGAGCCGAGAAGAATTGATCGAGATCATCCTGACGCAAGCGACCCAAATTGCGGCGCTGCA
>CAIQIV010000738.1 GCA_903871905.1 uncultured Chloroflexota bacterium
CCTGGCTGTCAGCGGCGCTGGCATAGATGCGCCCGTTCAGCGGCAGATCCGGCAGCAGGCTGACCAGGCCGGTGTACGCCCCGCGCCCCGCCTGGTAGGTCATGACCACCTGCGTGGGGGTGACGGCGAGCTGCTGCTGCAGGCTGACCTGGGGCGGCTGGGGCAGGCCGGTGGAGGCGCGCACCACCAGCTCCAGCTGCGTGGGGGCAGCCGCCGGTTGGTAGCTGAGGTGCAGATCAAAGGGCGCCGGGTACAGGATCATGGTCTGGGACGCCGCCGAGACGCCGGCTTTGGCTGCATCGGCGCCAGGTGGGGCGGTGCAGGTGATGGGGATCCGGTTCTCATAGTTTATGCCGTTGAGGTCGGTATAGCTGGCCTGCAGGTAGTCCCCATTGGACGCGCCGAGGATTTCGATCGTCCCACTGGTCACCCCCTGCGGGATCAGGCGAAACCCTTTGCTCAAGTCCACCTGGACGGTTGCCGTGGGAGATGGCAGCGTGGAGGTGATGTGGGTTTTGATATCGACCACCGGAGAGGGGTTGCACACGCCGGTTACGGCGTTATATACCCATCTCCTCTTCCAGGAAGGGATGGGGACGCCTTCCAGGTTCTGAACCAGGCCGCCGTGGTGCTCGGGATTCTGCAGCCGCCAGCGAGCAGGCGTTTGCTGGTCTGAAAAAACATCCAGGATCGTCCCCCAATCCGACTTGCCCTTCAAGCGATACTGCTCGGTCTTCTCACAGGCCGTGGACCACAGGCCCGCGACATTTTCCATGGAGAAGCGCGCCGCGTTGTAGGAGTAACACATGATGGTGGCATTGTTGGCGCGCAGGGTGCGGGTAATTTCCGGCGCCGTGCACCAGGTTTCATCACTCGGATTGATATAGTAATAGGAGTCTCGCAGGTCAAAGGCTAAGTGCCCGGTCTCATGCACCAGCGAAGACAGCGCCGGGTTGGCGCTCCAGCTCCCGGATTGCGAGTTTTTCCCATTCCAGGCGCGCCCAAATACGGATTTACCCTGGGGTGTAAAGAGGCCCTTGTATGCTGCCAGGGGGGTCATGTCGTTCCGCGCCAGGATGAGGTAATCGGAGTTCAGCTTATTTTGGGCATTATCATAGAACGTGGCATATTCCACAAAGAACTGGCCATCGGTGGCGTCATACAGGCGGTCCGAAAACTCGTCAAAGGCGGATTGGAGTTCTGAAAAAAAGGCTGGAAATGCATCCCACTCGATCGAAACCAGCATATTCAGCCCGATCAGGGCGTTGCTGCGGGAGAGCACCAGGGTGTGGGTGATGAACAGGTCCTCGACAAGATAAGTCTCGGGGCCATCCAGCGTAATTTCCTGGTTGGTCAGGTAGACTCGATAAGACCAATTCTGCGTGCTATCCTGGCTGTGGTTGGATTTATACCCCGGGGCTTCGTAGACCAGGGCGCGGGCGATCAGGGTATCGCTGATTTCCAGGGGCTGGGTAATCGGAAAGGTCATGAACTGGCCGTTTTCGTCGGTTTCCCCAAGGTATTCATCGTTGCGGTAGATCTCGGCGCCCTCCACCGGCTGGCTGTCTTCATCCACTACCAGGATCCCGCCCGGCTTTTTCAATGCGTACAGCGTGGCGCCGGGGATGGGATCGCCGGCGGCGGTCTTGACCGCGCCGGAGATGGTGTAGGTCTCATCAGCCCTGGCGGCTGCCGGCGCCCCTGTGGTGATGCGCAGCAGGCCGTAGACCAACGCCAGGCCCAGCAAGGCTGCCAGGCCGCATGCAAAAATACGCCCAGTTTTCTTCATCCTGCATACCCTCCCGACCCAAACCTGCCAACGGCTTGTGACCCCCGTTTTGAAAAAAAGCCCCTTTCCAAAGCGGTGGATTTGTCAATTCAGGAAATTATAATGCAAAAACGCCCCAGGATGATTGGGATTACCGGATAAGCAGGATCGCTGCCCACGGCGGGGGAGAGGGCGTGTCCCGGGTCCAGGCCGGCGGACTGTTACGAACAGTCGCTAAGACCCGAACACAAATCCCTACTCACGGCTTGCCAGGGGCAGGTACAGTCGAATACGGGCCTGGTTGGCCAGGGTCAGCACCTGGGAGACAGTCCCCGTGCTCCCGGTGTCGATGCTCAGGGTAACCACCCCGTGGTCGGTGAAGGCGTGGAAATCCAGGGTGTGGGTGTCGGTGCCATCCAGCGGGATGCCCTGGTGCAGGAAGGTGAGCTGGCCGGCCGGGCTGGTATGCTGGTACTGCAGGTCATAGCTGCCCACCGGGCCCAGGGCATTATTCACCACCAGTTCCTGGTCCTGGCTGTGCAGGGTGAGGGTCAGCGGCCGGTCCACTGCCACCTCCAGGCCCTGGACGGAATAGCCCTGGCTGTCCGCCCCCCCGTCCCGGGCAAATGCGAGTGACACGGACTGCACCTCCTGGCGGCTGGCGCGGGCCGCGGTGGGCTGCAGCCCTGCGGTGAACACCGCCTGCTGCCCATCCGGGCTGAGCTGAACCAGGTCGAATGAGCTGGAGTCCAGCGGGATGCCCTGGATCGAGACGGCGTTTCCCGGGCTGAACTGGCTGAGGGCCGCCTGGGCGGTACCGGAGAGCGGCTCGCCGTTTACCATCAGGGTGAGCGTGCCCGATAAGGGGATGGAGTAGACCGGCGCGGTTTCCACGCCCAGCCCGCCCCCCAGCGGCAGTTTGTAGGCGCCCGGGATCTCGTTGATAAAATTGCCCCTGGTGCTGCCCAGGCGCCGTCCCTGGCTGTCCTGGATATACAGGTCAGGGCCGCCGGAGAGCCAGACCTGCCCGGTTGCCGGCTCGGAAACCTGCTGCGTTGCCTGGCTGGCGCTGCACCACGGGCAGGCGGGAGGCAGCGAATACTGTGAAAGCGGGACGGCGCCCAGGCTGTGGCTGTTGGCGTCGCCGGAGACCATGCCCACCCGCTCACCGGTGTAGTAGCTCCAGGTATTATTCAAAACATTGAAGGACACATAACGCTGGTCGTCGTCAGAGTGATTGGGGTCATACACCGAGACGTTGTAGACGCCGTCCCCGCTGGCGTCGATGGCAAAGGGAACCAGGGTGAGACCTCCCAGCCCTTCGATGTTAAGGCTGAGCAGCACCGGATCAGGGGCGCCAGCGGCAAAGGCAGTGGTAACCTGGTCCAGGACATCGCTGGGCGTGGACTGCAGCGCCTGGGATTTATAAGCGCCCAGCGGGCCGGTCATCTGCCGGGCAAAGTAGGCGGCAACATGGCGGCGGACGCTTTCCTGCTGCAGGTCGTAGGTGTGGGCCGCGCCGGGTTGGAAGTCCGCCGGTGCATCCAGTCCCTTGAAGAAGCGCAGGCTGGTGGAGGCCATGCCATCGCTGCGGCCGCGGTTGAGCGCCCGGTTGACCTGTTCGGCCCACAGCAGGGCGCTGGGCCTGGGCAGGCAGGCAGGCGCCTGAGCGGCGCACACCGCCGGGGCGCCAAACAGGCTCACCATGTCGTCCAGGGTAAAATCCGGGGGGGTGACGGGGTATGCCGCGGTGTAGTTATCAAAGGAATAACCATCGGCGAACTGCTGGTAGCCGATATTAGGCCCCTGGGTGGCGGTAAAGTCCTGGCCCGTCAGGTTGGTGCTGGTGATCACCAGGGTGCGGTAAAGCGGGTCGAAGTCATATCCCTGGCGGTAGGCGGTCAGCTTATACCAGCCGGCATACAGCCCTGCCAGGGTGTAATTCCCCTGGGCGTTGGTGGAGACGCTGCGCCCGGTGTGATCCGAGATCACCACGCCGGGAATGCCCTGGCCTGCCTGGCTGCGCACCTGGCCGCTGATGGCGTACTCCGGGGCGTAGGCGGTAAAATCGGCGCTCTCTTCAAGCTGATCCTGGAAGGTGATGGACCGGGTGGGCGGCAGGAAAGTAAAGCCGCCGCGGTGAGCGGCAAGGATATAGGTCTGGCGGTTGAGGCCTTTCAACTCGTAGCGCCCGGTCTCGTCGGTGACGGCAAGCTGCCCTTCATCAGTCACCACCGTCACCCCGGCGACCGGCGCCCCGCTGGCGTTCTTCACCACACCGGACACAGAGTACAGGCCGTCTCCCTGGAAAGCGAAGACAAAGACATCTGAAGCGCCATTCTCATCACCTTCCACCAACCTGGTATAAACTGAACCAAATGCTATCTCCTGGCCATCGGAAGAAATCGATGGAAATCCAGAAGACATGCCAGGGTGAAAGAGGGGATCATAGTCCTGAGAAACCAGCTCGGTAATCGAATTTTGGCGATCGCGCCGGTATATATTTGAGTTCTGGAAAATGGTCACTCCTTTAAAACCGTAAAAATTAGCCGCCCTTGAAGAAAAGGCAATATACCTCCCATCGGCTGAGATGAAAGACTCATCCGATCCAAGATTTCCCTGTTCCCCGCTGGTTGACACCGAAACCAGCTCGGCAGCCGTGGATTGCCGGTCCCGAAGGAACACATCGATGGTTTGATTCGTGTCGACTGGTATCAGATCGGTAGCTTCTGAAGTAAATGAAACATACCGTCCCTCAGCCGAGATGGATGGTCTTCCCGACCAACCATTCAACCGGTTTCCGCTGCTGTTTATCGAGATGAGCTCGGTGGTATCGCTGTCCAGGTCACGGACATATACATTCCCCTGGAAGCATGGAACATCACAGGGATCCACCAGGACCAGGTCGTCAGCAGGCGAGTAAAAAGCAACAAACCGCCCATCGGCGGAGATCGATGGGGAGGAGGAAAAATCGTTCGCGGTATCGCCTGTCGTCCCATCCGGGTGGACGGAGACAAGCCGGGTCTGGTGCGCCTGGCGGTCGCGCACAAAAACATCCGCTTCATGGTTCGTGTCCCCCACCGCCAGGTTATCGGCATACGACTCAAACGCCACGAAGCGGCCATCGGCGGAGATCGAGGATCGCAAAGAACCGAAATTTCCAGGCTCGCCTGCGGAATTGACGGAGACGCACTCGGTGATGCCGGTCAGCACGTCATGCACATACACTTGAGATTTCAAAGAGCCCCCTCCACAGCCCAGGTTGGTCGCATAGGATTCAAATGCAATATAGCGCCCATCGGCTGAGATCGTAGGGAACCAGGATAACCTGTTCCCCTGGGTCCCATCCGAAGCCCTGGAAACCAGTATGGTCGTTCCCTGCCACAGGTCGCGCCTAAAAACGTCATTGCAGGTAGTAGGGTCGGAAGGGTATCCGCAGAGAGGCGCATCATCTGGGATCAGATTGTCCGCTGAGGAATCAAAGACGACATAACGCCCATCGGCAGAAATGAAAGGATGCATCGAATCACCATTCCCCAGCCGTCCGTCCACCGCCAGGGATACGGCGATAGTTTTTCCCTTTGCCTCGGATATGGTTGCCGCTGACCGCACCCTGCCCTCGTTGCCGCCGGGGGGGCTGCCGGGCTGGACCAGGCCAACCAGTAAACCACAGGCCAGGAAGACCGCCAGAATGAAGTGCAGGAAGGTTCTCATTATTCCTCCAGGATAGAGTACATCCTGTCCTTATTGTACAACTAAATCGCTCGAACAATCAAGTTAGAAGTATAGACAATTCAACCCGCCGGAGGACCCGGCTATCGTCCCTCGGGGTCAAAGATGTTTTGCTGCTGCTTCAAACCGGTGATACAATTCACCAAACTTAATCTTATTCTCACTTTCACGTACATTGAGAGGGAACAAAACCATGAAAATCGAGACGCGTTGGAAAAATGTGATAATCGCCGCCGTGCTTGGCGGCATCGCCCTGGTCGTGCTCCTGGGCAGAGTGGAAGCGCAGAAGCTGGTGGCAGCCGGCAGCCAGCCGGTCTCTGTGCGGCTGCCGGGCCTGCAGGTCAACCCTCCCTCAAACCCATTCATTCCCCATACCGCATTCTTACCAGCCGTCACCGTGCTCCGCAACCAGGTCGCTGACCTGAAGAATAACCTGCTCCTGCAGGGTTTTTCCATCACCGACGGAAAATTCATGTACGAGGACCTGGTCAAAGATACCTGCGAAGGCAAGCTCCAGGACACGCTGGCCAACAATCCCTGGCCCAACACCTACGTGACCCTGGCCTTCGGGCAGCTCTCCCCGCCCCAGAGCATGTTCTGGCAGCTTGGCGAGAATGACGCCGTCATCCTGGTGGGCCAGACCCCGCCGCCTGCCCGCTACTTCAGCTACCAGACCTTCCTGATCAAGCTCCCCGGCAGCAGCAACCGCATCGGCGCCGCCGTGGGGGATGCGATCAACATCGGCACCGTTCAAACCAGCGGCTCAGAAAAGTTCCGCCAGCCCATCATCTATGTCATCACCGGCAATACCGCCACCGAGCAGCGTGTGCGCCAGGCGGCGCTGGCGGCCGGCTATCCGGCGTCGATCATCAACGTGGAGACCATTTCTCCGATCATCGGCCCGATGGGTTATGGCGTCACGGGGTCCGTGTTTGCCTTTGCCCACCGCATCGCTGCCGCCGAAAACCAGGATGATCTGTTCGATTACGTGCAAAATGCCAACAAGTATTATACGGTCTTCCGCATCCAGGCCGGGGCCGGGCTGGCAGCGCAGCTTGCCGGGCACCCGCAGCCGGTGCCGGTGCTGCGGGTGCGCGGTACCGGGCAGAC
>CAIQIV010000739.1 GCA_903871905.1 uncultured Chloroflexota bacterium
CAAATCGAGTGATGCGGGCTTCCGCAAGGGGGCGAGCTACTCTTTGATCACCTACTACCTGGTCAGCGCCGGGTGCATGCTGATCCTGCAGCTCACCGTCGGGGCGACCGGCTTGGTGTGGGCGCTGATCGCCATCCACCTGGCGCTGGCGGCCGGGTTTGGGTACTTCCTGGTGAGGTAGGGCTGCAAGGTCTGCCCGGTCGCGCCGCCGGTCGATACTGTAAGCCACCGGGCGGTGGGCGGGGCTGTATTGATCGATATATGTATTATCTGTATAATATGTATATAGAAACAGGAGGTGCTGTATGAGCACGATCAGCATTGCCGAAGCCGGGCGGCAGCTTTCGCAGGTCGTCAACCGGGCCAGCTATGGGCATGAGGTGCTGGTGCTGACATCCCGCGGCAAGCCCAAGGCTGTCCTGGTTGGCATCGACACTTTTCAAGAGATTCTTGGCATTCATAAAATTGCGGAGAGCATCCAGATGCCGGTGGGTGAGCTGCAGAGCGGCCTGCAGCAGGCCCTGGCAGAAGAAGGCTACGATACTCCAGAAAAGATCGTAGACCTGGTGCGCGAGGTGCGGAGGGAGATGGCGGCTGGCGTAGGGCAGGAAAATTCTGTTCCATGACATCTGGCCGTGTTTTCCTGGACACCAATGTTTTTATCATTGGTGCGGCGCTGCCGGGCAGCCCGGAAGGGCAGATCTTGCGCTGGGCAGGTTTTGGTATGCCTCAACCGGGGCCGGTGGAAGTCATTGTCTCGCAAGAGCTGTTTGAACAGATCTTGCGGGTTGGGCGCAGGCTGAAGGGTAAAGATTGGGGGAGTGAAATAGTTGGGCGTATCTGGCAGGATATGGCCCTGGTGTATGTGATCACAGCTCCTCATGAGTTTGAGACGCTGCGGCAGGTTGGCCGACTTCCGCGGGAGGATATTGGTGTTTACCTGGCGGCGCGCAAAGGTCAGGCGCAGTGTTTTGTTTCTGCAAACCATGAACTGATAGGCGCCCTGGCCCGCGCAAGCGGCGAGTTTGAAAGCCTGTCCCCCCAGGAGTTTGTGGATCGGTATTTGCGCTAAACATGTTGGGGGTGGTGCAGGCTGTCGGTTCTTCCGCAACAGCAGTTGACTCTGCTGCCTCTCTTATGCTAAACTGATTTCAGGAGCAAACACGATCCATCCAGGGGGCGATACGCGGCCAGCGGGGCTGGTGAGGAGAGCGGTTACCCCAGGCGCTGCACATCACGCTTCCCGGCTGCCGGTTTCATCCAGGTCTGGTTGTGTCGGTTTTGGGTTTCAGGATGGAGGCCTGTCATGTCCCGTTCCCTTGCCTGTTTCTTTTGTTTTTGCGCCGCCAGCCTGCTGCTGGCGTTTGCGCTGAGCGGCGAGACGCCGCCCACGGCGAGCGCCTCGCCGCTTGCCTGCCCGGATGACCCGACTATCCCGGCCGGGCTGACCAGCACGGTCGATCGAGCCGATTTCTGTGTGTATTACGATCCGCATGACACTACCCCGGCAGACGCCGAGCATGCTGCCGACCATGTACAGGAGTATTGGACCCGCTATGTCACCGATTTTGGCTTCAACATCCCCCTGCATGCCGATAAGCTGGAGGTGTGGCTGGAGGTTATCCCGGGTGACTGCAACGGGTCTACCGGTTCCGGGAACAACCGTATCCGCGCCTACACCGGCTGCTATGACACGCCCGAGTCGATCCAGAAGGTGCTGGGGCATGAGCTGTTTCACCGCATCCAGTACACCTACCATGCGGGTGAGGTGACCTGGTTCAAGGAGGGCACGGCGCGCGGCATCGAGGACCAGACCTTTGATAACATCGACAACTGGGCCACGGCGCTGGTGGCGGTCTCGTCCTCCTTCAACAAGCAGGTCAACAATTTCC
>CAIQIV010000740.1 GCA_903871905.1 uncultured Chloroflexota bacterium
CGGTGGTCTTCCTTTCTTTCATCTTCTGGATGTTCATCCTGGGCGGAGCTGGCGCCTTCCTGGCTATGCCGCTGACCATGGCGCTGCTGCTGTTTATGAATAACTTTGAAGAAACGCATGACCTTGCGGCCACCTTGATGAGCGTGCCAGAAGCAGAAGAAGCCAAACCTTGAGAGGCAAACCCGTGGATATCGTTGCATCACGGTCAGCAGAAAAAACCTACCCCCGAGCTGCCTCACCCCGCGTTGGATACAGGAGGCATGCAAATGCGCAGCCCTTCGGTTCTTAAGCCAGTATTGATCGTGAGCGGGGCAATCATTGTGCTGTTTGCAATGTATTTAACCGCAGCCTTCATTGATCCCATCCTGATGGCCTTGTTTTGCGCCACGCTGCTGTACCCCATTTACCGGGAGCTGAAACGCAGGAAGGTTCCCAATGTCCTATCCATGCTGCTGGCGATCAGCGTGCTGATCCTGGCCGCGCTCTTTGTCGTGTTCCTGGTCGGCGCATCGCTGACCACGCTGGCAAAAGACCTGCCCAATTACAGCGAGCAGTTCAGCCAGCGCCAGGCAGAGCTGGCTGCACAAAGCGCCAGCCAGCCGGTGGATATTTCCCCCCTGCTCTCCGCCCTCGATCCGGACACACTGGTCAGCATCTTGAAATATGTGCTCAAAGGGCTGAGCGAGATCGCCTCGCTCAGTGCCCTGGTCCTGTTTATGACCATATTCTTCCTGGCCGAAGGCCCGCAGTTCGTGAAACGCCTGCAGCGGGCTTATGGCCCCCAGCACGCGCTGACCCAAAACACCATCACCCTGGCAAAGATGACCATCAGCTATTTCGCCCTGCGCATCATTGTCAACCTGGCAACCGCCACGGGGACAGGCTTGATGCTCTGGTTTTTTAATATCAAGTATGCCGGTTTATGGACCGTGCTGTTATTCTTTCTCAGCTTTATTCCCTATATCGGCGCTTTCTTTGCCACGGTTCCGCCAGCCATCCTGGCTTATGCCCAGGGCGGCATGGGATTAATGCTGACCGTCATCCTGCTTTCTGTGATCATCAACAGCATTACCGAGAACATCCTCGCCCCAATGGTCATGGGCAAGGGCCTCTCCGTCTCCCCAACAGTGGTGTTTCTATCCTGCATGTTCTGGATGGCCGTCCTGGGCGGGATAGGCGCCCTGATTGCCATGCCAATCACCATCGCACTGATCCTGTTCATGAACTGCTTTGCGGAGACCCGGGGCCTGGCGGCAATGATGGTGACCGCCCCGCTGCCCGACATGAGCCCTGATTCGATCCAGAGAGGAGAATGATAGATGAACAAAAAAACTTCCCTTCAGGTCCCCATCCCGCACCGTGCCCGGGTATCCATGCGCTGGACGGCCGTGCTGCTGCTGCTCGGGCTGGTGTTTGCCGCCTGTGCGCCGGCCACACCCTCACCCACTGCCCAACCGCCAGCCGCTGCTGTTCCCACGCAGGCTGCGCCGGCCGCAGCCGCACCCACCCAGGCAGCCCCGGTAGCCGCCGCGCCAACCCAGGCCGCACCGGCCGCCCCCGCACAGCCTACCCCCGAAGCCGACCTGGCGCCTCAATTAGTGGACAAGCTGTGGATCCTGGTCACCTACGGCGACCCGGCCAACCCCACCGTGGTTGAAGCCGGCGTCACCATAACCGCCCTGTTTTCGCCAGATGGCAGCCTGAGCGGCTCCGGCGGCTGCAACAACTATCACGCAACCTACCAGCTCAGCGGCGACCAGCTCACCATTGGCCCCATTGCTTCTACAAAAATGGCCTGTGAAAAAGGGATGGACCAGGAAAGCGCTGTGCTTGCCGGCCTGCAAAACGCCCGGCGCATTGTTTTCTCCCCCGAGGGGCGCCTGGAGATCTTCTACGACCCCGGGACAGGCAGCGAGCAGCAGCTGGTGTATGCCCTGGGGCAGACATCGCTGACCGGCACAGTATGGGTGCTCCAATCCCTGGGTGACCC
>CAIQIV010000741.1 GCA_903871905.1 uncultured Chloroflexota bacterium
CTCTCGGGGATCATCGCTCCCATGCTGGCAGCCGCCATCATCGCCCTGCCTGCCATCGCCCGCCAGGGAAAGATCGGCGGCGACCTGGGGCAGTTCCTGGCAGGCCTGCCCAGCGGCGTCCCCCTGACCATTGCCATCGACGGCGCGACGTTTTTCCTGGCCTCTGTGACCCTGATCTTCCTGTTCATCCCCTCGCCAAAACGCGCTGACCTGGAACACAAGGAGGGCAAGCCGAAACAGAGCCTGTGGGCAGACATTAAAGTGGGGGCGCTGTACATCTGGCGCCGCCGTCCCCTGCTCTGGCTGCTGGGCACCTTTACCGTGGCCAATTTCACCAGCGGGCCGCTCGGCGTCTTTCAGCCCATGATGGTGAAGTTCAACCTGGCAGCGGATTGGGCAAGCAAAGGCTATACTATGGAAACATCCCTGGCTCTACTGGCTACCATTGGAAGTGTGGGCGGATTGCTGGGGGGAATCCTGATCAGCGCCTGGGGTGGATTGAAAACGCGCCGGGTCTTTGGGGTGCTGGTGCCGCTGATCATTGCCGGCGCAGCCCAGATGGTCTATGGGTTGTCGGCGCAGCTGTACCTGACGGCGGTAATGGCCTTCACCGTCGAAGGCATGACCCCAATCCTGAATGCCCATTCCCAGACCATCTGGCAAACTCAAACGCCCCATGAGCTGCAAGGCCGGGTTTTCTCGGTACGCCGCCTGATCGCCCAGATCTCCTGGCCGCTCAGCACAGCCATGGCCGGCTGGCTGGGAGGCCTGTTCGACCCAGGTTATGTATTGTTCATCCTGGGAGCCTTTCTCACCCTGTTCTGCATCGCCCAGCTTTTCAACCCGTACATGCTCAAGATCGAGGATAAGGAGTACCTGGAGGAGCTTGCAGGCCGCCAGGTATCTTCAAGCGCATGACCGGCCAGGCGACCCTCCCAATCCTAAAGCAGCTTCGCAGCTTCAACCGCCCGGCGCGCCTCTTTCTGCTGGCGACCCTGGTGGATGGCATCGTCTTCAGCGCCTGGTCGTTGTTTTTCAATTTTTATATTCTTGAACGCGGCTTTGATCGGACCTTCCTGGGACTGGTGACTGCTGCTGGATCATTGTCGGCGCTGCTGCTGGGGATCCCACTTGGCCGGCTGTCGGACCGCATTGGACGGAAACGAGCCATGCTGCTGGGTGTGGCGATCTTCATCATCGCCTCCGGTCTGGAAGTCACTGTACTCCAACCCGGCATGATCCTGGCGATGGCCTTCCTGGGCGGCGCCGGGAACAGCCTGTATTACACCAGCCAGGCGCCATTCATGATGAAGGCATCGGATGAGCACAACAGGGCACTGCTCTTCAGCCTGAACTTTGGCCTGGTAACTCTTTCGGGAGCCGTAGGTGACCTGTTTGCTGGACAGCTCCCAGCCCTATTCGCCGGCCTGCTGGGCACTTCAGCACACAGCGCGGCGGCCTACCAGGCAGTGCTGCTGGCCTCCGTGCTGCTGGGGTCGCTGACCCTGGTCCCCCTGGCCCTGCTGCAAGAACCTGCTGCGGCGCTGCCCCAGCAAACCATCCACACTCCAACCAGGCCCCTGGGGAGCATCCTGATCCATGCAACGACGCTTAAGCTGACCATCCCTAACCTGTTCATCGGGCTTGGCGCCGCCATCTTGATCCCCTACATGAATGTCTTCTTCAGTGACCGTTTCGGCATCACAAACCAGGCGCTTGGGCTGTTATTCAGCCTTTCAGCCCTGCTCACCGGGATCGGCTCCCTTGCCGGTCCTTACCTGGCCGGGATATTGGGCAGCAAAATTCGGGCTGTGGTGCTCACCCAGGGCTTAAGCCTGGTATTCCTGCTGCTGATAGGCTTTTCCCCAATCCTGTGGATCGCAGGGCTCGCCTTTCTGCTGCGCGGTGCGCTGATGAACATGTCCGTCCCCCTGTTTGATGCCTTTGCCATGGAGCAAATCACTGAAAACGAACAGGCCACTGTCAACAGCTTCCGCAACCTGGCCTGGCAGCTGGGCTGGGTGATTGGGCCGTTTATCTCCGGCGTCGTGCAGCAGGCCTACGGCTTTCCCCCGTTATTCCTGGCAACCGCAGCGCTTTACCTGTTTGCAACCTCCCTGATCTGGTTTTTCTTTCAACGCAAGCCAGGCTCACAGCGTGGCAACCCGGATCAGGGATTTTATCCGGCCTGACTGCTTGTGCTGGGCCTGCAGGTTCAACAGCACCGGGTAGGTAATCTCCTGGCGGCGCGCCAGGACAAGCCGGCCAAACTCATCCCGCACCTCATTCACCACGATCATCCCCACTTTCAAATCCTGGATCGACACCAACCTGCTGCTGTAGGTATAAAAGTCGTCGGGAAGCGTCTCCAGCGCGTTGAGGATATCCGAACGATACTCTCCTGGTCGCTCGCGTAGGAGACGAATCGCGTGGCGCATCTCCATACCCCGTAGCATTAACTGGTCAAAATCCTGCGCCCCTTTTAACATTTGCGCCCCTTGCGAAATTACCAGGCGTTCATCCCCGCTCTCTGCTTTCAATCCTTCATACAGCTCCCACTGCGTCTTCTGCTGGTTGGCAACCATCTGAGCAATCAGCTCAAGGCGGGGGATTTGCACCAGCAACTCTTGCCCAATTGCCGGGTGATTTTGGAATAACAGTTGATCCACTTCGCTCAACGCCTTCTGAGTGCTGATTTTTTCCTCAAGCTCTGGGGGCAGCGTGATGCAGCCGATCTGGGAGAGCATTGCAGCCAGCTCATACTGCCAGGCGTCCGGAAGCTGCAGATCGTGTGTGATGTGCCGCACAATGCGGCGCATACGCAGCGCCTGGCTGAAAGCTGTGGGGTTCACCAGGCTTAAGACTTCAGTCAGCATCTTGATGCTCCCGGTCAGCGTTTTTTCCAGCAGTTCCTTTTCTGCAGTGACCAGCTGATACTGCTTGATCCCGGCATCCAGCGCCAGGGAGAGGACTTCGGCTGGACACGGTTTGGTGAGGAAGCGGAAGATATGTCCCCGGTTCACCGCATCGATCGCCGTTTGCATATCTGCATTGCCGGTCAGCATCATGCGCACCGTATCCCCGGCAATCTCCTTAACCCTGGCCAGGAACAACACGCCGTCCATTCCTGGCATGCGCATATCAGCAACCACCACGGCAAATGGCCCATGCTGCTCAATAATTTCTAATCCATCTGCCCCGCTGGAAGCCACCTCGAACTCATACCGGTTCCGCAGCTGGCGCTGAAAAGCTGCCAGGACATTTTCTTCGTCATCGACAAAGAGAATCTTGTTCTTCATGCACGTTTTACTCCAAAGATAGTCTCCTGGCAAGCCTTGTGCCATGCTGGAAAACGTTCGGCTGCCCCTATATGGCGCAGGAAATCCTCATCCAGTTCAGGTTGGCGGAACCTGGCTTTTGCCTGGTTCTGGTAGGCAATACTATTCGCCGCATGCACCGCCGCCAGCGGTGTAAAGGACACTTCCTGGGCGGCCGCAGGGTGGTGGTGGTATGCAACTGCCAGGATGACTGGCTCTGGCAGTCCCCACAGGCCGAACAGGAAGCCGCCGACCTGGGCATGGTCGGCGCCAAATACCTGCTTCTCAGCATCCACTGTTGCCAGGTCCTGGTTTTGGGAGACGTCTACGACCGAAGCATAGCGAGCCGAGAAATTTTCAGCCATGACCAGCTTCCCCACATCGTGTAGCAGGCCGCCAATAAATGCATAATCTGCAGCTTTCCGATCAGCGCTTTCCAGCTTTGCGATCAGCTTGGCCGCATACCCCACGCTCAAGGCATGGTCCCACAGGCCATCCAGCTTGAGCTGGGCCATTTTTGCCTGGTTAAATTGGGAGAAGACTGACAGCGACAACACCAAGTTTTGGATCGTCTCCAGCCCCAGCAATGCGGTTGCCTGCGCCGGGCTTGAGACGGTCTGACGCAGGCCGTAATATGCAGAATTGACCAGCTGCAGCACCTTGGCAGTCATGCCAATGTCATGTGAAATGATCTCCCCGATCCTCTCCGCCGTCGTGTTGGGTGAGCGCAGTTCATCCATTACCTGGATGTACAAGGACGGTAACGTGGGGAGATACTGCAAGCGGTAAACAACCGCCTGCAGCTCATGATTTTCCAACAAATCGCTCAGCGAGCAGGCCCGCATCAGCGAGGCCTTGAGCGTATCCGGGTCGCAGGGCTTCCATAAGAACTGGTGGACCATACCAACCATTTTATGGGTCAGCTGCCGGTCTGCCTGCCCGGAGAGAGCAATACGCACCACGTGCGGCATGCGCTCACTGATCTGGCCCAGCAGGTCGATGCCGCTCATCCCTGGCATCTGCAAATCAGAAACGATCACATCATACGGCTGCTGATCCATGAACTGGAGCGCCTGCTGACCACTGGTGACAAAGTCCATCTGCCACTCCTGGTGCTTCGCGCGCAGCATGCGCTGCAATCCCTGGAGCACATTCTGATCATCATCAACAAAAAGGATTCTCTTCATAGAAACGGGCTGTGCAGATTGGCATCTTTGGCAATAACCGGTAGGCGGATAATAAAAGTTGTGCCCCTGTTTGCTTCGGTTTCAAAGACAATGGTCCCGCTATGTTTTTCAACAATGACATTGTGGGCAATGGATAAACCCTGCCCGGTTCCTCGACCCACCTCCTTGGTAGTATAGAAGGGGTCGAAGATATAATCCCTGGCATCTTCCGGGATACCAGTTCCACTGTCCTGCACACGGATCTCTACCCAGCTTCCGTCGGTGCCGGTACTGATACGGATCAGACCCTTTTCCGCACCTGTCTCACCGGTGCAATCTGCGATGGCATGAGCCGCATTGGTGATCAGGTTCAGGATAACCTGGTTGATCTCCCCGGGCAGGCACTGGATCAGCGGCAGGTTAGGGTCCAGATCCAACTCCATCTCAGCCACGTATTTCCACTCGTTGCGCGCCACGGTCACCGTGCTCTCAATAGCACGGTTGAGATCGGTTGTGATCTTGCCCTCGCTGCCCGGGTGCGAATACTCTTTCATGGCGCTGACGATCTTGGAAATACGCTGGATGCCTTCCAGGGACTGCTCGATTGCCAATGGAATCTGCTCAACCAGGAAATCAATATCCGCTGCCTGCAGAGCGCGATCAACCCGCCTCACCAACTCTGCCGGAACTTCTCCTGTGCGCGCTGCATCCAGCAAGTCCTGATACCCAGCCAGCAGGTTCATCAGATCAGCAAAGCTGTCCTTCAGGAAGCGGGTATTATCCCCCACGTACTGCGTTGGCGTATTGATTTCATGCGCAATTCCAGCCGCCAACTGCCCGATGGATTTTAACTTCTGCGCCTGGATGAGCTGACGCTCCATATTCTGGATATTGGTGATGTCCCGCCCGGAGATCAAATAACCGGCTGTCTGCTGTTCCTCATCCCGAATAGGTGTCAGCATCAGGCCCAGCAGCGCGTCACTGCCATCCGGGCGCCGGTAGCGCAGTGAATCGACGCGCCTCTGGGTGCCCTTCCCCAGGCAGGCAGCCAGGTGCTCCTGGAAAACCTTCCAATCCCACTGGATCCCGCAGGCTGCTAATGGCCGTCCTATCACGCTCTCAGGACCCAACCCAAAGATCTCTTCAGCCGCTTTATTCCAGTGGGTAATAAAATTGTCCGCACTGACACCAATAAGGATAGACGAGATGGCGCTCAGGATCTGCTGGTTATGGGCAAGCTCCCGACGAAAGCGCCTTTCGCTTTCACTCAATGCCTGCTGCATATCCTGAGTAGTTCCTACCTGGGTTGTTCCTTCCTGATCCACTTCTCCTCCCACTTCCGTGAGAACAGAGGCATCCCGTCGATCCCGGATCCCATTGTCAATAAACTGTAATTCCAGTGCGATCACCCCAAGGCTTTCTTTTTCCGGTGGATAGATGGCGTGCAGTGCAGCTTCCAATTCATCGAGGGTCAGGTCAGGGGCAATTGCCTGGTGGTTCTCCTGGGCCAAAAGCGCGGCAAAGGTGGCATAGCGTCTGATGCGCTTGATGCTGAACAGGTGCTGATCATTCAGCAGCAGGTGGTCCCCGGGCTCTAACCGCAGCATGTTGCTGTAACCCACGCGCACCTCGATCGTCTTCCTGCCATCGAGGATCTGCTGCAAGTACTCATCCTTGATCCACAAAGTCTTGGTACGCATCGCTTCAGCCTGATAATTATACTCTGGAGGAGCCTCACGTCTTTACTTGACAGGACCAATACCGGTGCACTTCATCCCGTCAGTTGGCAGACCATAAAACCAGACAGCAAGACGAGTATAATTCAAATTATTCATATTGGAGCGCTTTTCATGAAGAAATCCGAGCACAAGAATAAAAAACGTCCTTCATCTTCAATCCCATCCTCGCTGGCACTGCTGCGTCCACGCCTGGATCGGATGCTTGCAGCCGAGGAGTTGCCGCTACAAGACAGCCAGGCGGTGCTTGCAAGCCTGGAGGCAGCCGGGCAGGGGATTAAACCCGGCGATTTCCTGGCGGTGCTGTTAAAAGCCTTCACTACAGCAGCAAGCTTCCCCAACTGGCTTAATGAGCCAGTCAGTTCCTGGTTGGTGCAGTCCGCAGAACGGGGCAATGCCCTGGCCGGGTTGATCAAGCGGGGTAGTTTGCCTCCTGCGGAAGATCGCCTGGCCCGGGAGTGGGCTGCTCAGGCTGGCATCCTCGTTCCAGAAGCTGGCTCAGAACCGGTGCATCCCTTCTATAAGGCATGGACTGTTACCGGTGAGTGGCAGGGGGTGGTGATCATCCTGTGGCACACGGACCGGTCGCGGCGGCAGGTCGGGGGGATGAGCTTCCTGTACGATTTCAATCCACCCTGGGAAGGGGCAGTAAAGGGAGTGATCTCGTTTCCTGAAGATCGGCTGGAGCGCGCTGAACAGCGCCTGATGGACCATTGGAGAGAGCGGGGCCTCCCGCTCAAGCCCATTGCGGCGCATGCGGCAAAAACTGAGGTTTTTAAACGCCTGTTGGACAACCAAGCCCAACACATCCGGCTGCCAGCAGACCTGATCAACGCCCACGATGAGTTCTTTGCTTACATCTACAACCTGCCGGATGAAGCGGATACGCCGGTCTTTTCCCCGCAGGATTTTCTGGATCTCTGCCAGCTTGAAAAGCAATCCGAGGCGATCGTGCAATTTGAGCAAACTATCGGGCATCGGGTACGCATGCCGGACAGGAAGGAAATCATCGTCAGAGATATGGATTAAAAAACACATCCCGCTGTGGCGGGATGTGTCCTTTTCGTCTGACTCTGCAAGCTGTCTCACAACCTGCAAACCTCATCGTCCCGAAGAATTAAGGACCGGTGTAGCAGACCTTGGCGTAGGGCTGGCCCTGGTAAGCATAGTAATAGGCATAGTTGGCGTAGTAGGCTGCATTGGTGGTGTAGCTCGCCGGCGCCCAGGCCTTGGTGGTCAGCGCAAAGTAGTAGCCGTAGTACGACAGGCCATACGCATGATCAGCGTAGTAGTAAGAGTTGTAGCGGTTGGTCGTCGTGTAGCTGGTATAGGCAGTGTAACCCCATGTATACGCATAGTAATACTGGTTTGCCGCCCATGCAGCAATCAGATAGTTTGGATACAGGAACGGCTCAGAGGAGAGATTGAGGTAAGCGTAATAGGCGTTCAAATAGTAGTTATAGGTTGAGCCGTATCCATAGTAGAACTTGTAGAAAGCATTGTAGCAGTCAGCCTGGGCAGTCGGGGCCTCAGGTGCAGCTACGTCCGGGGCGGGCAGCAGCGATTCCTGGAACATCTTGTACTGATCCGCGGAGAGGATGCCCTTCATGCCGCCGACCAGCGTGTCACGCCAGGCAGCCGCAGCTGCAGCATCACCCTTCGACGCAAACGGTGCCGGGGTAGCTTTGACCAGGGCCTCAATCGCCTTGCGCTGTTCGGCGCTCAGGCTGCGGGCCAGCTTGGTGCCCATGTCCATTTTGTCAAGGAAGACGCGGTCAGCTGCAGCAAGCTCAGTCGACTTGTTGAGCTCAGGGGACAGAGCCAGGGCAGCCGGCTCATCCAGGCTGAAACCACCAAGGGTTCTGGCCAGGGGCATGAAATACTTGTTGCCAGCCAGGGTGTCCTGGGCATAACCACGGCAGGTGCGGGATGCCAGCTCGGCTTTCGGCATCCACAGCCAGGCATTGTAGGCATAGTTATAGGCCGCCTGGGTATTGGTGTTCGAAACCCAGGTCTGCAGCATGTAGGAGA
>CAIQIV010000742.1 GCA_903871905.1 uncultured Chloroflexota bacterium
GTCAGGCTGCTGGTCTGGTCGTTGGCCAGCAGGGCGTGGTTGCCCAGCTCGTTCAGGCCGTCCGCCAGGGGTTTATCGACCGTGGCGTTGATCACCAGCACACCGGAGCCGCCGGCGGCGACCACCCCGCTGGCCTGGCCGCTGGAATTGACGTCAAAGGTGTACTGCTGGCCGCTGGCGCGGGCATAACTGGTCGCCCCGCCGTTCAGGGTGGCGCTGGCGTAGGTGACGCCGGCGGGCAGGGTGTCGGTGATCTGGGCGCTGCTGGCGCTGCTCTGCCCGACGTTGGAGAAGCGCAGGGTGTAGGCCAGGCTGTCGCCGGGGGCAGCCACCTTTTTATCCACCGACTTGGTGAAGACGAGGTTGGTCGGCGGGGCGGTGCAGAAATCGGCCTTGGCCAGGGCGCTGGTCGAGCCCGAACCGGACTGGCTGTTGGCAACCGTGCCGTCATATTGGAAGAGGATGGTGCCGCCGGAGGAATTGGTCTTCAACCCCTCGAAAACCCACAGGATGCGGTGGTTGCGGTCCAATGTGCCCGAGGTGGGCACGCTGAAACTCTGCATCCCCTTGGCGCTGCCAGGCAGGCTGATCTCGTTTTGCCCCAGTTGCACCAGGCCGCCGGTGCCGGAGTCATAATCGTACACGGTTGAACGGATCTTGATTGGGGCGCCATTGATCCGGTCGATATAGAAGGTTGTGGTGATGGTGCTGGCCATGTTGACGTCTGAGGTGCTGGCCGGGTCCTGGTAAAAGCGCACAATTTCACCGTACACATCCTGCGTCAGGTTCACCAGGATGCCCTGGCCGGTGGTGGGGGGCAGGCTGGTGGTGGCGGTTTTCTGCGTCCCATCTACCCCCACGTCCGCCGTGGTTTGATGGAAGTAGTAGGTATTGCACACGTTCCCGGACTGGGTGACGCCCACCTGGACGCTGGCGGAGACCGGGGAGGTCTGGTCGGAATCGATGGCGGCGGTGTTGGTCTGCGGGTTTGTGGCGGTATAGGTAGCAGCAGACTTCAAGGTGAGCTGCACCGAGCCGGAGGCGCCGGCGTCCAGGTCAGGCAGGTTCCAGGTCACCGTGCCGCTGTTGTTGGTCCCCCCGCCGGTGGCGGAGACAAAGCTGAAACCGGTGGGGATGGGGTCGCTCAACACCACGCCCGTAGCCGTGGCATTGCCGGTGTTGGTGTAAGCCAGGGTGAAGACCACGTTGCTGTCGGGGGCCACCTGGGCCAGGTTGGCCGTCTTTTGCAGGATGAGCTGCGGGCGCGGGGCGGTGATGAACACCGAGGCGCTGGCCTCTACCTCTGCTGTCTGGTCGGAGTCGATGGCGGCGGTGTTAACCAGGGGCACCTCGGCGGCATCCGGGTAAGGATTATCCACATCCACCCGGTAGGTGACCGCCAGCGGCTCTGCGCCTGCCCCCAGGTAGCCCAGGTCCCAGGTGATCTGGCGCGTGCCGCTGTCGTAGGAACCGCCGTTCGAGGCGGAGACGAAGCTGACGCCCAGCGGCAGGGTGTCGGTGATATGGGCGCCGGTGACGTTGACCGGGGAAGGGTTGGCATAGCTCAGGGTATAGGTGATGGCATCCCCGGGGTCAGCGCTCAGGGCGCTGGGAGACTTGGCCAGGTTGAGGCGCGGCTGGCCCACGCTGACCTGCACGGGGTCGGCTTGCAGGCTGCCGTAATCGACGGTCCTGGCCTGCGCCAGGTTCGAATACGTGCCCAGCGCATCGACCGGGACCTGGGCGTGGAACACCAGGGTGCCTGTGCCGCTGGGGGCAATCTCGGCTGCCGGGCTGAGGGTCCACACCAGCACGCTGCCGTTCACCGCCGGCGGGTCGCTGGTCAGGCTGCCGCTGCCCATGCTCAGGTAGGTAAAGCCGGACGGCAGGGTGTCGGTGACCACGCTGATCCCCAGGTTGCTCTCCAGCGGGTTTTGCACGGTGATGGTGAAGACCAGGGTCCCCCCGGCGATCACCGTGGTTTGGTCGACGGATTTGGTGATGGTGGGAGCTTTTCCGCAGGTGTTGGTGAAGCTGGCCCGGTCCACTGCCCCGTTTACGTCCGGGTTGACGTACCAGTTCTGGTCGGCGGGCGGGAGGCCCTCGGCGGCGAGCAGCTCTTCCTGGGTCAGGTAGTAGGAGAAGGTGACGTTGGTCTTGCCATCCACGTTGCGGCTCGGGTCGTCATAAGCCCGCGCCCCGACCAGGTACTGGCCCTTGAGCAGGCTGCCCGAACTCCAGGAGGCGGTCCACTGGTTGAGCGATTGGTTGGCCGCATCGGCTGCCTTCTGCCAGGTCCCGCCGTCATCTGCCTGGCCGTTGTTGTTGGCGTCGTAATAATAGTAGAAGCTGACCTGCTTGACGGTAGTGGTGACCACGCCGCCCACCACGTCCAGCGCATCCTGCACCCCGGCACTGAGATTCGCCGGGCTGCAGCCGTTGGCCGACAGGCTGAGGGCCAGCGGCTGCTGGAAGATGCCGCCGTCCAGGGTCATCAGGTCGCCGAAGGCGGCCGGGCTGTTGACGCTGGTAGCCCACGAGCCACCAAAGATGCAGTCCTTCTGCAGCGGGTCGTTCAGGCTGTTGGCGGTGCAGAAGAGCATGGCAAAGGGGGTGTCGGTGCGGAGCTCGGGGCCGTTGACGCCGGAGGCGTCCATCATGCCCAGCGGGATCTGGTAATCAATGAAGAACTCCTCGCAGGAGGCGGCCATGATGCGCGTGGAGCGCGTGGTGCCGTAGTTCCACACCCGCTCGGCTGAGCCGTTGGGCCAGGAGAGGTCCGGGACCAGCCCGCTGTGGAAGTTGAGGACCTTGCCGCTGGAGGTGAAGGCAGTCGGGTTGTGTCCCAGCAGGTGGATGTTGGGGTCAGTGGGGTAGTCCAGGGACTGGTTGTTGGGCACATCCCCCCAGATGCCCACCAGGCGGTCGATCTCGCTGCCCGGCTCGCCGGATGAGCCGTTCAGATGCGCCGCCAGCTCGCGGAAGCCGTTGCCGTTGACGTCAAAGAACACCGTCCACAGCCCGGATTTCCACGGGTCGGTGGCCCCGGCTGCCCCGGCATTGGGACCGGTGGCGTAAGTGTTGGGGATCTGCTCCACGCGCCAGCGGAAGAGCAGCACCTGGTTGGCGCTGTCATATTTGTAATAGATGCTGGGGTAGTGCTCATCGATGCAGGAGGAGGCGATGTTGACGTAGTTCTGCGGGCTGGTGCCGCCGTTGGA
>CAIQIV010000743.1 GCA_903871905.1 uncultured Chloroflexota bacterium
AGCGGTTCTGGGTGAAGCTGGCAGCGATGTTCATGTTCCCGGTCACCGTGATCTCCACCGGGCTGACTGCCCCGCTGTGGTCACCCGTCCAGCCGCTGAAGGTGTACCCCGGCTCAGCCGTCGCCGTCAGGGTCACCTTGTCGCCCAGGTGATAGCTCGCCTGGTCCGGGCTCTTGCTCGCCGTTCCGCCCGTTCCCGCCGTCACGCTCACCGTGTATTCGTTCTGGGTGAAGCCGGCAGCGATGTTCATGTTCCCGGTCACCGTGATCTCCACCGGGCTGACTGCCCCGCTGTGGTCGCCCGTCCAGCCGCTGAAGGTATACCCCGGCTCAGCAGTCGCCGTCAGGGTCACCTTGTCGCCCAGGTGATAGCTCGCCTGGTCCGGGCTCTTGCTCGCCGTTCCGCCCGTTCCCGCCGTCACACTCACCGTGTATTCGTTCTGCGTGAAGTTCGCCGTTACACTCTTATCTGCATCCATCGTCACCACGCAGGCAGCGCTCCCCGTGCACGCCCCACCCCAGCTGCTGAAGGTCCAGCCTGGCTCCGCTGCCGGGTCTAAAGTGACCTCCTGACCATAGGCGTAGGTAGCCTGGTCAGGCAATTTGTTTACGCTGCCGCCACCGTTGACCACGATTTCCAGGTTGAAGCTGCGGGTATCGTAGATATTGGGTCCCTCGGCCTGACCGTCAACATTCCGGTCTCCAAAGCTCTCTCCGGCTACTACGGCGTTTCCGGTAAAGGTCAGCCCGCTTACCGTCAATTCACCCCCAAAGTTGAAGACCGCCCCACCATAGCCACTGCCACCGGCGCCAGAACCATACGTCGGATCTGTTCCCGCAGTTCCGTCTCCTCCTTCGGCTGTGTTGTTCACAAACGTGCTGCTGCTGGCAGCCAGGCTGCCGGTCGTGTCATTGAAAATTGCACCACCCATGCCGCCGCCGCCGCCGCCCGTCCAGGTTCCGCCGTCACCGCCGCCAAAGCCGCCGTCTCCAGCAGATCCACCATAGCCCACCTGGCCGCCCCCTCCACCGCCAAAGTTGCCGGTACCGCCGTTGGTTCCGCCGCCGCCGCCACCGCCAAAGCCGCCGTTACCCCCAGCCAATCCATAACAACCAGCGCTTGCGCCGCCGCCGCCGCCGCCAACACCACCGTTCGCAGCTGCTGCCGGGCAAATACTGCCCGCGCCCCCGTTGATCCCACCCCCATTTCCTCCATTGCCCCCAACCGGCGATAATCCATCCCCTCCCATGCCGCCGCCGCCGCCCCCGCCGTTCACCGTCGAGGTCGCATCATTCCCACCATTGCCTCCCAGCGCCTTGTTCCCACTCAGGGTCACACCGGTCAGGAGCAGCTCGCCTCGGTTGAAGATCGCACCACCTAACCCGGCGCCTCCGCCGCCGCCGTCATAATACGCATCGCCACCCTTGCCGCCCTGTGCCAGACCATTCGCCAGGGTCACATTCTCCAGAGTCAGCTTGCCTGTCTCGGTTACATAGAACAAGCGGAAAGCCGCTGTGGCACTGCGCTGGATGGTGGTGTTATTCCCCACCAGGGTGATCTCCCCGCTGATTGGCGGCAGACCAACTGGCCCGTATCCATCCGGGTCTGCTGCCGCTGACCCTGTCAGGTTATAGGTACACCCTGCATCCAGGGTGATCGTCTCCGGCTGCCCGCTGCTGTTCGCCGCTTCGATTGCTGCAACCAGGTTGGGCACATAGCACTGCTCTGCAGTGAAGTGTGCCTCCACCGCCTTGTTCCCATTCATCGTCAGCGATGCCGGGTTCGTATTTCCAGTGAGATCGCCGCTCCAGCCAGTGAAACTCCAGCCGGCAGCTGTCGTCGCAGTAAGCTGGATCACATCTCCATAATGATATGGACCGTTATTATCCCGGCTGACGCTGCCTCCGGTTCCATCTACAGTGATGGTCAGTGTGTATTCATCCTGGCTGAACGTGGCGTCTACCGTCTTGTTTCCGTCCATCGTCACCACGCAGGCCCCGCTTCCCGTACACGCCCCGCTCCAGCCGCTGAAGGTCCAGCCAGTTACTGGCGTGGGAGACAGGGTGACCTCCGTGCCATAGATATATGTTGCCTGGTCGGGATTTTTCGTCACGGTTCCCTGGCCAGTGACATTGACAGACAGGGTATAAGGGATCGGGACGAATGTTGCCGTCACATACTTATCCGGGGCCATGGTGATGGCCATCGGGTTGGTTGGCCCGGTCCGGTCACCGCTCCAGGCGGAGAATGTCCAGCCCTGATCCGGCACTGCGGTCATGATCACCATATCATGGAAATAATATGGTCCTGGGTTATCAATATTGACGTGACCATTTCCAACTACAGTGATGTTGAGGGTATAGGTATCTCGGGTGAAGTGAGCAGTTACGGTTTTATTGCCATCAATGGTGATCTGGTTCGGATTTGTCGTTCCGGACAGATCTCCGCTCCAGC
>CAIQIV010000744.1 GCA_903871905.1 uncultured Chloroflexota bacterium
CCGTTACGATACCCCAGGCGGCAAGGACCAGCAAGGGTAAATGGATGGCGAGGATGAAAAGGCTTTTTCCCCGGTTATCGGCGAGGAACCAGAAGCGCAGCGTCTGCCAGAAAACTTTACGCACCATCTGACCTGGATGGGCCATGATCCAGGGCAAAATCGCCTGTCTCAGCAGCTGGTCTTGTTCATCATTCCGCATATCAAGGGTGGTAGGGACACCGGTCAGGGCTGTGAGCAACTCGCCAATGCGAATCTTTGTATTTTCGCGCAGCGGGCTCAACTGCATTGGGGCAACTTGGTAATCCTCCACCCCGTATACACCTTCCCAGAAGGTCAACCCGCTTCCGCTGCGCAGCAGGATCTGCTTTCCCTGGCTGACCTGGAGGCTGTGGATGAACCAGGGCGCCATCACAAGGAGCATGCAGGTGAGCGAGCCTACCAGGTGAACCAGGAGCGCCTTTCGGTTGGGCTGAAAGCAAGCGACCAGGGTCAATATAGCAGGCAGGAGGATGTATAGTGAGGTGGTCAGGGTGACCAACCCTAGGGCAACCCCCAGCAGGACTGCAGTTCCCCAGCGTACCCTGGCTTGCAGCCGCAGGTACAGGAAACCCGCCAGGGCTGCCAGGGGAGTGGACAGGGCTTCGTATCGGTACAGGGGGGAATACCAGATGTTGAGTGGAAATACTGTAAATAGCAGCCCACTCCAGATTCCTGCTGTTCGTCCAAAGGCTGTTCCCGCCAGGGCGTAAGCCAGGACGGCAGCGCATCCTCCCAGGACGGCATTTAATACCTGCACCAGGACAACCTGTTTGCCGGTTATGAGCCAGATCCCCGCGATCAGATAGGAATACAGCGGATCGCGCGCTGTCTCAGGTTGATCAGTGCCAACCCGGAGAAATCCCTTTCCCTCCACAATGGTTGCAGCACGGGCGCCAAAGCCATCCGGATCGAGGCTCTCGGCATCCAGCGGACCCAGGAGGAGCGGCTGGGCGGCAAAGATGAATATTAGCCGCACACCGGCTGCCAGGATGAACAACCAGATCAGGTCAGCTTTGCCCAATCGATATAGAGGATTACCAGCCAACTTTTATTTCCTGGATGGGGTGCGTCCCCAGCCCTTTTTATCTTTGGCGACGAAGATGATCCCCATCATCCTAGCCCGGGCGGCCTGAAGCTGGCGTAATGCAGCCAGCACCTGTTCCCGGTGGGTCGTTCCCTGCTCCACGACCAGGATGACCCCGTTCATCTGCGGCGCCAGCACCGAGGCATCGGCAATGCCCAGGACCGGCGGAGTATCCAGGAGGACGAATTGGTCACGTGTGTCCAGGACATCCAACAGGCGTCTCATCGCAGAGGAAGCCAGTAGGGTGGTTGGATTGGCAACCTTTTTGCCGGCGGAGATCAGGAGCAGGTTAGGCTGCTGAGTAGGTTGGATGAGCTGATCCAGCACGGCATTGCCTTCCAGCAGATCACTCAGACCGGGTTCGTTTTTAACAGACAGGGCCTTAGCCAGGCCAGGATTGCGCAAATTAGCCTCCAGCAGGAAAAGCTGCTGCCCCTGCTCGGCAATGGCTTGGGAAAGATTGGCCGCAACCAGCCCCTCGCTTTCGCCCTGGGTAGGGCTGGTGATGAGGATGGAGTGCAGAGAAGTATCGCGCTTGCCGAAGATCTTCATATTCGGGATCAACACCCGATAGGCTTCCTTGATGTCTTGTGCGGGAGAGGTGCTGTCCAATTGCTCAAATGTGCCGGGCGGGACG
>CAIQIV010000745.1 GCA_903871905.1 uncultured Chloroflexota bacterium
AGGCGGGGCGAAGCCCTCCAGGTGGGGGTATGGATCCAGCATATGCTGGAAGCTCAGGGCAAGCAAAAACTGGTCCTGGAAGCCGGGCTGGACGGGCAGCTCGATGCGCTCCAGCCGGCCCAGCAGTTCCACCGCCCCGCGGCGCTTTTCGCGGTCCAGCAGCGCCAGGCGCGCCCCATCGCCAGCCGAGTTGCCCACGGCGTGCACCCGGTCCAACGGGCAGTCGGGGATCATGCCGACCATCATGGCTTTCAGCGGGTCGATGTAGGAGCCGAAGCCGCCTGCCAGCAGGATGCGGTCCGGGTGTTCGAGACCGAAAGTTTTCAGCAGGTAATGGGCGGCCACGTACAGCGGCGCTTTGGCGAGCTGGATCTGGCGCACATCCTCCTGGGTGATGGGGATTTCGCTGCCGCTGCTGGTCTGGTCCGGGCGGGCCAGGGTGAAGGCCGGGCCGCCCTTTTCGCGTCCCAGGTTGTGCTCCTGTTGGTTAATGAAGCGCCCGTCGGGGCGGATGATTCCGGCACGGTACAGCTCCGCGACGGCGTCGATGATCCCCGAGCCGCAGATGCCGCGCGCCGGGGCAGGCGCACCGCCGTCATCCGACCAGGTCTCCGAGCCGATGACTTTGAAGCGCGGCTGCCGGGTCTCGGGGTCGATCTGCACGCGCTCGATGGCGCCCTCGGCGGCGCGCATGCCGTACTCCACGTGGGCGCCCTCGAAGGCCGGCCCGGTGGGGGTGGAGGTGCACACCAGCCGCTGCCGGCTGCCCAGCACCAGCTCGGCGTTGGTGCCAACATCGATGATCAGCCAGGTCTCGTCCTGTTCATGCGGCGCTTCAGCCAGGATCACCGCCATGCAGTCGGCGCCGACGAAGGAGGCGATCAGCGGCAGGGTGTAAACCGTGGCGCCCGGGTTGACATGGGTGATGCCCAGCTCGTGGGCGTTCACCTCCAGGGGGGCGTGCACGGCGGGCACATACGGGGCGCGGCCCAGGGCGTGGGTATCCAGGCCCAGGAAGAAGTGGTGCATGACCGAATTGCCCACCACCACCAGCTCCATGATCTCCTCGGGCTTGATCTTCACCTGGCGGGCGGCGCGGCGAGCCAGGTCATTGACCGCCCCTACGACCGCCTTGTGGAGCTGTTCTGGCGCCCCGCTTTCCAGGGCGTAGGTCATACGCGACATGATGTCTTCGCCGTAGCTCACCTGGGGGTTCATCATGTCCACCGTGGTGAGCGTCTCGCCGCTCTCCAGGTCACACAGGTGGGCGGCAATGGTGGTGGTGCCAATGTCGATAGCCAGGCCGACCAGCAGCTCCTCATAGCCGGGCTGGACGCGGGTCACCACGTTCCCTCCGCGCACGGTGGCGGTCACTTTCCATTCTCCTTTGCGCACCACCTGCTGCAGCTGGCGCAGCACCGGCAGGCTGATGGTCAGCTCCCCCAGGGGCGGCTCGCCGGGACGCCGGGTCAGCGGGTCGGCGGCGTGCAGCGCCCGTTGCAGGCGGTCCCAATCACCGCGCGGGTCCTCCAGCGTGGCGGGCTTCAGTTCGACATAGATCTTGCGCAGGTTCGGCCGCACCTGGACGGCGCGCTCCCGGGCCGCCTTGCGCACCACCTGCCGCGCCCCAGAGCTGCTCTCTGGCACGGTCACCACCAGGTCGCCCAGCACCCGCGCCTGGCACGACAGGCGGTAAGCGCTGGCGTCCTCGCCGCGGTATTCCAGCCCGGCGCGCCGCCGCTCCCAATAGGCCGCTTCTTCGGCGGACGGGGGCGACAGGTGATCATCGCTGGAGACGATGCCCTCCTTGGAGAAGCTACCGCGCTGGATAACCACCTTGCACTTACCGCAGGTCAGCCGCTCGCCGCAGATGCTGTTGATCGCCAGCCCGGCCTCGTTGGCTGCCTGGCGCAGGGTGACGCCCTCCTCCACCTCGGCGCGCACGCCCATGGGCTGAAAAAGCACTTTATGTTTTCTCGTGGGTTCCATTCTTTCTTGCTTGTTCCTCAGGGTTTAGAGTTTCTTTATCAGTACTTTATCCACGCGGCGCTCGTCCATGTCGACCACTTCGAAGTGGACGCCGCTCCACTCGAAAGAGTCCCCGGTGACGGGGATGCGTGAGAGGGATGCCAGGATGAAACCAGCCAGGGTATGGTAATCCTTTTGCTCCTCACCCGGCAGATTTGGGAGCCGCAGCGTATCTTTCAACTGCTTAATATCCATCGAGCCGTTGACCAGCCAGGAGCCATCCGGGCGCTGGAGGATGTCCGGGTCAGAGTGGTCGTCCAGGTCTGGGATCTCACCCACGATGGCCTCCAGGATATCAGTGGGGGTGATGATCCCCTGGAAACCGCCGTATTCGTCGACGACGAAGGCCATGTGGATGCGTTTCTGCTTGAACTGCTCTAGAATGGGCATCGACGCCGAGCTTTCCGGGACAAAGAATGCCTGCTGCAGGGCGGCGTGCAGGTCAAGCTCCCTCCCCTGCATGAGCTGGTTGAGCAGGTCCTTGGCCCTGACCAACCCCAGGGTGTTGTCGACATCTCCCTGGATCACCGGGAAGCGAGAGAACCCGCTGGTGGAGATCTTGTGCAGGATTTCTTCCAGGGGGTCTTCAATATCCAGGGTGATCACCGCCGGGCGGGGGGTCATCAACTCCCGTGCAGTCCGGTCGCCCAGGCGGAAGACGCGCTGGATCATGTCTTCTTCGACCGGTGCCAGCACACCTTCCTCGGCGCCCTGCTCCAACAGGTCGCGAATATCTTCTTCCGTCATTTCTGGCTCTCGGCTGGGGTGGATGCCCAGCAGACGCAGCAGCAGCGCGGACGAGGCGCTCAGCAGGCGCACC
>CAIQIV010000746.1 GCA_903871905.1 uncultured Chloroflexota bacterium
CCTTCCGCAACCAGGGGGTGCAGACGGCGCTCAACCTGGCGCGCTGCCGCTGGTTTGCCCGGCTCGGCTACCGGCGGGTCATTGCTGACATCGAGCCGCACAACCTGCCCTCGCTGGCCACCTGGCGCAAGATCGGGGCGCAGCAGGTGGGGGAGATGGTCTTTGAGCGCGTCGGGCCGTGGCGCAGGAGCTATGCGAGGGAGGCGAGGGCTGGATTGGCCTGGGAGTGAGCGAGAGGGGGTCTGAACCGGGATTGATGGGATTTCGGGATGGGCAGGTCAGTTATGGGTTCCTGGATCAGGGACAAGCCCCTGCCCTGGGCTTCGAGCCTGGCGGCCTACCACGCAGGGCAGGGGGATTGATCTTTGGCCTGGCCGGCGTACCGGGGACACCAGACCGGGAATGAACCTGGAACATTCTCTCTAGGCGACAGCGCCGTTCCATAAAACGGGCGCACCTGGCCGGCAAGGAATCTACCTGGAGGCAGCAAGCAACGAAACCCGATATTGTTGTTACGGTTGTCAGGATTGTTGTTGTTGCGGTTGGCGGAGCGCAGGTTGTTCCATTTGTTGTTCCAACCGCCGCCGCGCAGCACCTTTTTGGCCCAACCCCGCGGCCCACCTACCCCGGCGGTTGGGCCGCGCCTGGATTATACCCCCCTCTGGCCTGCTTGCGGCGCCAGCCGCCGACCAACCGGCCCAACTCATCCATCAGGCGGGCGGCATGCTCATATTGGCCGGTGCTCAGGCACTGTAAGTCATGGCTCAGGCGTATGTACATGCGGATCTTGGTCAGGAGCAAGTCAGCCTGCTCCAGGTGCTGCGCAGCCTCATGGCTGTCTATCACCGCCTCCAGGATCGCTTCATAGAAATCCAGCGCCAGCTTACCCAGGCGCTCAGCAAGCAGGAAGCGCTGCGCCTTGGGGAATTTCAAAGTCAACGGCAGCAGCCAAAGTAAAAAGTCATAGCTTTTAACAAACAAAGGGGATTGGGGGCGGTCGCTGCGGATCATTTATTGGGTAAGGGATAATCTCTGAACAACCGGCGCCGCAGCCGCCAGGTATCGCCATGAGAGGCGTGGGCAATCCAGCAGCACACCGAAAAACTCATACTGGCCAGGGAAAGCCGTCCAGAGCGGTAAGCCTGGCGCTGGCGGCGGAAGCGGCGGACGAAGCGCCTCACACTGCTGCGCCGCAGGCGGCGATGAGTGGGGAAGAGGACAAAACCGCAGAAATCTATCCCTGCGCGGCCAGGGAAGACTACGCTTTTCAGCGGGTGCAGCGCCAGCCGGAGATGAGATGCCAGGAAGCGCTGAATGGCTATCTTCCAATCGTGAAGCTGCGCTTTCTCATCGCTGAACAGGACAAAATCGTCCATATAACGCAGGTAAGCCGGGCAGCCCAGATCTTGCTTGACAAACAGATCCAGTTCATGCAGGTAAACATTGGCCCAGAACTGGCTGGTCAGGTTGCCAATGGGAAGCCCACAGGGGCGCAGCAGGGCAAACAGGTCATCGCCGGGAAAGTATATCTGGGGCTTTTCATTTGTCTGGATGCCGGCGCCGCTATCCAGGATGATATCCACCAGGTGCAGGGTAGGGGGATCTGCAATCCGCCGGGCAAGCAAGCCGCGAAGGATCTGGAGATCGATGCAAGGAAAGTATTTGACAATATCACCGTGGAAGGCGTACCTATACTGCCGCACCCAGGCCTGGCAGCGGTCCAGGGCGGCATGCACGCCTTTGCCCACCCGACAGGCATAGCTGTGATGGATGAAGCGCCGCTCCCAGATTGGCTCAATGACATGGCACAAGGCATGGTGAACCACCCGGTCCTGGAAAGGTGCAGCGCTGACCAGGCGGCGCTTGGGCTCGTAAATGTAGAAATTATGGTAGCCCTGCGGTCGGTAAGTTTGGTCCTGCAGCTCCTGCTGCAAGCGCAGCAGGCGGGTCTCCAGGTCAAGCTCGAAGCTGGCGACATCCGGCTGGCAGCGCTTGCCGCGGCGGGCGCGGCGGTAAGCCTGGTACAGGTTCTCAAAGGAGCAGATTTGCGGGTAAAGGTCTTTGTACGTCTTCATGTCATTTGCCGCGGCGCGGGTGAGGGGGGCAAGCCCCCCTCACACACCCCCCAGAAGCCCAGAGGCCAGGAGTCCAGCAGTTCACGTTCCTGGAGGCAGCAAGCAACGAAACCCGAAATAGGTGTAAC
>CAIQIV010000747.1 GCA_903871905.1 uncultured Chloroflexota bacterium
GGAGGAGGCAAGAAATTGGGGCTGCCGGCAGATTGTCCTGGAGACTACCGAGACCTGGCAGGAAGTGGTGGATTTTTACCTGCGCTGCGGTTTTCGTATCACTCATTACCATGATGGGGATGTCTACTTCACTTTTGATCTGGACTGACTATCTGCCTGATATGCCGCAAGATTACTATTGTGATAGAATTTATCCATGAAGCAACCTTGGATATTCCTGTTGTGGATCATGGTGGTATGGACGGCGGGCTGCACGCTTGCTCCGTCGGATGAGACTTTGCACGAGCCGGCTGCCCCACTTATCCAAATACGGCCCGCATCTCCTGCCGTGCCTGCCCTGTCTCCGCAGGCGCTTATCCTGGCCTCCACATCGACGCCTGCCAGAACCCCTCCCCCTGCGGCCACTCCCACGCCGGCGCCGACCGCCTCCCCTACGTTTTCACCGACCCCAACCCTGCACCCGATGAGCATCGCGGCCATGCGCCTGGGCTCCTACCCTGGCAGCGACATCGTCCTTGAGCAGACATTGGACCCTGGTTCCAATTACCAGCGGTATATCGCCTCTTACCGGTCCGAGGGATTGATGATCTACGGCCTGCTCACCTTCCCCCAGGCGGAGATGCCCGCCGGAGGCTGGCCGGCCATCGTCTTTAATCATGGTTATATTCCCCCAGACGAGTACCGCACTACCGAGCGCTACGTAGCTTATGTGGACGCGTTGGCAAAGAGCGGCTATGTGGTTTTTCGCATTGATTACCGCGGGCATGACCGCTCGGAGGGGGTGGCGCGAGGTGCATACGGCGATCCCGGTTATACCGTGGATGTGCTCAACGCGGCGGCGGCGCTGCGTCGCCTGCCGCAGGTCAACCCTCAGCGCATCGGCATGTGGGGGCATTCCATGGGCGGGTTTCTGACCCTGCGAGCCATGGTGATCGATCCCCAGATCCGGGCCGGGGTGATCTGGGCCGGCGTTGTTGCTTCTTATCCAGACATGGCCACCCGTTGGCGCAGGGGGAGCGGCGGCCCGACGCCAACCCCGCCGGCTGGCGCCCGCCGCTGGCGCGGGGAGTGGACCACACTGTATGGATCGCCGGAACAAAACCCTGCGTTCTGGAACTCGTTATCCGCTAACTCGTTCCTGAAAGACCTGTCCGGCCCGCTGCAGCTGCATCACGGCGGGGCAGACGACACCGTGCCGCTGGAATTTTCAGTGGACCTGGCCAAACAGGTCAAAGAGGCGGGCAAGACGGCGGAGCTTCATGTCTATGCTAGTGACAACCACAACCTGTCCGAGTCCTTCTCCCTTGCGATGTACCGCACTATTGCCTTCTTTGATCAATACCTCAAGGATGCACCGTGATCTGCCTGGCTGCGCGAATTCCTGGTTGACCGGAACGCTGGTTGAGAGTATAGTATGCAGCACATGAGCACAAACTCGTTTGAACGGCTGGCAAAACACCTGGATGATCTGCCCAACGGCTTCCCTCCTGCCCCAGATGGGGCGGAACTGCGGCTGCTGGAAAAGCTCTTTGCCCCGGAAGAGGCGGACCTGGCCGCTGAGCTGCGCCTGACACTGGAGACGCCTGCCCAGATTGCCGCACGGTTGGCCGAAGGCGGGGCGGCTGTGGATGCGCGGGAGCTGCAGACCAGGCTGAAGGGCATGGCTCGCAAAGGCTTGATCAACGCCGGGCGTACCGAGGGCGGGCTGGGGTATGGCGCTCTGCCATTCGTGGTCGGAATATACGAGGCCCAGGCGGGCCGGGTGGATGCGGAGTTGGCGCGCCTGTTTGAGGCATATTACCGGCAGGCGTTCTCGCAGATGCTGGCTGTCCAGCCGGCTTTCCACCGGGTGATCCCGGTCAACGAGAGCGTCAAGGTGGACATGGCAATCCGGCCTTACGAGAGCGCCACGGATTTGATAAAAGGGGCGCAGTCCTGGGGGGTGTTGGACTGCATTTGCCGGGTGCAGAAGAGCCTGATCGGAGAGGGGTGCCATCACCCGGTGGATGTGTGCATGGCGCTGGGTTACAAGCCGGGTGTTTTTGACCACAGCCCGGTGATCCGCAGCCTGACCATGGACGAGGCGCTGGCGACGCTGCAGCGGGCAGCCGATGCCGGGCTGGTGCATTCGGTGAGCAACGTGTGCGAGGAAGTGACTTACATCTGCAACTGCTGCACCTGTGCTTGCGGCATCCTGCGCGGTGTGGTGGAGTCGGGCCTGCCGAACGTAGTGGCTCGCTCGGCGTTTCTCAACCGGGCGGATGAGGACCTGTGCATTGGCTGTGAAGCGTGCCTCGATGCCTGCCAGTTTGGGGCGTTGGCGCTGGTGGAAGGTCTGGTCCAGGTGAAGGAGATACGCTGTGTGGGGTGCGGGGTATGTATCCCGGTTTGTCCCGAGGGGGCGCTGGGGCTGGTGCGCCGCAGCCCGGAGGATACGCTGTCTATCCCGAGGAATGAAGAGGACTGGCGCCTGCAGCGCTCCAATACCCGGGGCATTGATCTGGGTAAGGTCTTATAACAAGGTTTGCCGCTACTTTTCTTCTTTATGGCGGCGTTTATCCTGGTACATGCGCGCATCCGCCAGGCGCAGTACCTCATGCAGCACGCTGCTCGGGTTGGCAGTTGCTGTGCCGATGGACATGTTGAAACGAGGAAAGGTATTGTTCAGATGATTGCGCAGGCGGGAGACGATGGGCTCCATGGCGGTTTCATTCGTTTCTGGCAGGATCACGGCAAATTCATCCCCACCGATGCGAGCAATGCGATCCTTGACGCGAAATACCTGCCCCAGTAGAGTGGCTGCCCTGCGCAGCAGTTCATCTCCAGCCTCGTGGCCAAGGCGGTCATTGGTTTCCTTCAACCCATCCAGGTCTGCCAGGACCAGGCCGACTGGAAAATAACCACCTTCCTGCAGCTTATTGATCTCAAGCTCGAAGAAATGGCGGTTATACAGACCGGTCAGCGCGTCGTGAGTGCTGATCTGGCGCAGCTCATCCTCCATGCGTTTGCGTTCGGTGATCTCTTTGGATGTGCAAATGACGGATGTGACCTTTCCTTGTTCATCCATAATGGGTTTTGCAGTGGTGATATAGAAACGGTCACCATCAGGACGGGGTACCCTCACCTCAATAATCCGGGTCTCCCCATGTTCGTATACCCACTTGACCACGGCAAATCGTTTTTCAGCTTCTTCCAGGGGGAAAACATCCCAGATGCGTTTGCCGATGATCTGATCCAGATCTTTCCCCACCCCGGAGGCAAATGCCTGGTTAACATAGCGGTATGTCCCATCAGGTAAGAAAGAGAAGGTGGGATCGCTCGATTCATCCAACAGGACGCGGATATTTCTTTCACTCTCCTCCAGGGCCGTGATGCGCGCCTGGTCTTCCTTGTGACGCGCCTCGTATTCTGCCAGGCGCTGGCGCAGGAGAAGAATTTCTTCAGATAATCTGTCGTTGCTGCTGCTCATGGGGTATTTTGCTCCATATATTTCCTGGGCGCCTGTCATGTAATTATCCTGATTTTACTATGGAGTAGAGCTGCTCTGAGAAATTCCTCGCCTGAGTAGGACGATGAGATTGTCCAGACTGTGTTATAGTACTGCAGCGTTGCTGCAGCAACTCAATGGATTGGAGGTCATTATGCTTGCATATCATGATGTGCTGGAGGCTCGCCAGCGTATATCCCCGTATGTCCGCCGGACGCCGCTCATAAAGAGCGTCACGCTCAGCAGGGACCTGGATACCAACGTTTATTTAAAATATGAATTATTCCAAAAGACAGGCTCTTTCAAACCGCGCGGCGCATTTAACCAGTTATTGCAGCTCAGCCCGCAGCAGTGCCGGGTGGGTGTGGTGGCGGTCAGCGGGGGGAATTACGCCCAGGCGGTAGCTTATGCTGCGAAGGTTCTGGGGGTGCGCACGCTGATCTGTATGCCTGCCTATACCCCGAAGAACTACCTGGCAGCGACCAAATCTTATGGTGCGGAGGTGGAAATCCTCCCGACCATTGCCGATGCCTTCGAACGGGTCCGGGAGTACCAGGAGCAGGGATGGACCCCTACGCATCCCTATGATGACCCGCACCTGATGGCTGGCAATGGGACGCTGGGCCTGGAACTGGCGGAAGACTTGCCCGAGGTCACCGATGTGTTGATCAGTATTGGCGGAGGGGGACTGCTTGGCGGGAACCTGGTGTCGCTGAAAGGGATTAAACCGGAGGTGCGTATCTGGGGTGTGGAAACCGAGGGCTCGGACACCATGGGACAGGCGCTGCGCGCTGGCAAGCCGGTGCCGATCCAGCCGGCCTCGTTAGCCAAGACGCTGGGGGCGCCGATTATTTCTGAAGATGCCCTGCACCTGGCGCAGCAGTACCTGGAGCGGCACGTCCTGGTGACAGACCGGGAGGCTTTTGCTGCAGAGCTGTATTTATTGGAGCGGACCAAGGTGATTACCGAACTGGCGGCCTCCTGCACCCTGGCGGCGGCGCGGCAGTTGAAGGGCGCATTTGGTGAGGATAACCACGTGGTGCTGGTCCTGTGCGGCGGCAATGCCTCCCTGGATAACTTGATGGAATACCGCCAGAAGCTGGGCGAGGTCTGATCTGGTAGGTGGAGGCGGCGCCTGTGGACGATGAGCGGCCGGTTTATAACCAGGGAGCTGAGCAGTATCACCGGTTGGTGTCGTGCGAAGATTACCAACAGCATATTCTGCCCGCCATCAATGGCATCCAGCCGTTAACCGGGCTGGATGTGGTGGAGCTGGGTGCAGGCACCGGGCGTATCACCCGTCTCCTGGCGCCGCTGGCTCGCTCAATCTGGGCCTTTGATCTCTCGCTGCATATGCTTCGCAAGGCGGCCGAAGTGATGAACGCCGGCGGCTGGCACAATTGGAACCTGGGCATGGCAGACCACCGCTGGCTACCGGTCGAACCGCACAGCGCAGACCTGGTCATTGCGGGCTGGAGCATCTGTTACCTGGTGGTCTGGCACCCGCAGAGCTGGCAGGTGGAATTGGAGCGCGCCATGGCTGAGATGCGGCGGGTGCTGCGTCCAGGCGGGACGATCCTGCTGCTTGAGACCCTGGGTACCGGGTTTGAAGCCCCCCATGCTCCGGAGAAGCTGGACCCGTATTACACTTTCCTGGAGCAGGCTGGGTTTCAAATGACCTGGATCCGCACAGATTACCGTTTCAGCTCGGCATCAGAAGCGGAGGAACTGACGCGTTTCTTCTTCGGGGATGAGCTGGCGCAGTGGGTTGCTGCACGGCAGACGACAATTCTGCCAGAATGCACCGGCCTGTGGCATCTGCGTTACTGAGGGCATGCTAGCCGCCGATGCGCTGGGCCAACCATGTGCGCAGCGGCTCATGGATTTCGATATCCTGAACCTGGTCGGGGCTTAGGGAGTGCTGCTCGTAGGAGACCAGGGTCAACTCGTTGAGCACCTGGGGGCGCTGCCCGACGGGCACTCGGTTGTGCAGGTGGTATGGGTAGTTGTAGTCGGGCGGCAGGAGGCGCAGGCGCTTTGCGTCCAGGGAGGCAGCCAGGCGGGCACTGAGCAGAGCCTGGAACAGGAAGATCTGGTGCGGTCCATCCTGGCAGGCTGCCAACTGGAACTCGTGATCAGATACCAGGGCAGTAAAATCCTCGAGCCAGCGGTGCAGCAGCCCAAGGCTGGGCTGGATGGCAAAAGCGTGGGAATTAAAATAAGAGCGCAGGGTTTGTTGGTCAATGAAGGACTGTACGGTGGTGGGAATATCCGGGATGCCCACCTGTCGGTAGACTCTCTGCCAGAAGCGGTCCAGCGGCGCTCCAGCAGGCAGGCCTACGTTGCAAATGTGCACCGGGCGCAGTGCCGCGTCATAGGTTTCACCCAGGTCTAACAGGTTGGGAGGCCGGAGAACCAGGCAGGCCGGGTCGATCCACACCAAGGAGTTGACCTGTCTCGCTGCCATGCTTTCTGCCTGGGCGCAGGCACAGACTTTCTCGCTGAAATAATACTCCCGGATGGCGGAAGGGATTTCCAGCCTGAAGATCTCGGCC
>CAIQIV010000748.1 GCA_903871905.1 uncultured Chloroflexota bacterium
AGATAAAAAACAACAAGAAATTAATGAATTGCTAAGGCAGAGTTTTAAAAAACAGCAAGAAGAAACAGAAGATAAAGTTTATGCAGGAGTCAGTTTGATGCGCACACCTTTGAAGGTGGCGGACATTTTCCAAAAACTGAGCCGGGCGCTGACTGTGCCGGTGACCGGGAAAATTCGCCTGGGCTGGGAAGATTGCCGCAATTACCGGCTGATAGCTCGCATCATCGAAGAGAATGGCGGCGCTGCGATCGCGGTTCACGGGCGCACGCAAGAGCAGGGCTACAGCGGAAAGGCAAACTGGGATGCCATTGCTGAAGTCAAGCAGGCTGCTCGAATCCCGGTCATTGGCAACGGAGATGTCAAAACAGTGGCGGATATTGAGAAGATGAAGCGCTATACCGGCTGCGATGCGGTGATGATCGGCCGCGCTGCGGTCGGAAACCCCTGGATCTTTGCCCGCCTTGATCGGGGTCAGGTCAGCGCGGAGGTGCTGCGTCAGATGGTGCATCAGCATTTGAGGAGAAACCAGGCTTTCTACGGCGAGCACAAGGGGTTTATCTTATTCCGCAAACACGCTCCGTCATACCTCAAATTCCAGAATATGCCACGCGCCCTCCGGACGAGTATCATTTCCCAGGTAGATGCGGGGAATTTCCTTTCCCTGCTGGATGCTTATTACACGGCACTTTGATGGGCTCTATTTCTGCCGCAGGAAAAACACCCCAGGTACTGCTCTCCTGGGGTGTGTAAAAACCAGGCCAAACAAAAATATATTTTTGTTTCTAAATATCCAGCCAGCACCATTCTTTGGTCATGGGCAGGTTGTTCAGCACCCGGCCGCACTCCTTGCCCACCAGGATCGTGTTGGAATGGTTGTAGCCGTACCCACCCTCGGGGTTGTAGAGGCCGGGCTCGTTGCTGACCAGCATCCCCTCCTGCAGGACGGCGGTCTCGCCCAGGCCCAGGGCCGGGGCCTGGTGCCCCTCCATCCCGATCCCGTGCGCCGGGCGGTGGAAGACATAAGGCTCCAGGCCCGCCTCGCCCGCCAGCTTGAGCACCTGGCTGGCAATCTCGTTGCACGGCATGCCGGCCCGCGACAGCTCGATCTGCAGCTCGGTCATGCGGGTATGCACGTCCCACATCTTTTCCTGCAGGCCGCCCGCTGGCCGGACCTGGATCGCCCGGTAGGCTTCGCCGACGTAGCCGCCCAGGTGGATGAAGCCCGCCAGCTGGATCGCGTCGCCCGGCTGGATCGCGTGGTAGTAGAACTGGTTCGGGTGGGGATAAGCGGTTGAGATGCCCGCCCGGCAGGTGAACCAGAAATCGACCCCGACCGCTTCGTTCGGGCGGCCGTCTGGTTTCATCCAATCCATCAGCAGGTGGGTGCCGTAGCGCTCGGTCTCCAGGCGCACCTCAAAGTCAGTGATCTTTGTCCCGTATTCCAGGATCAGCGCCCGGGCGTAGCTCAGCAGGTGGTCCTGGAAGTCGAGCGTCTTCTGGATCAAGGCGATCTCCTCCGGCGACTTGATCTGCCGCATCTTCAGGCACAGGCTGTCCGCCATCTTATAGGCCGCCTGGGG
>CAIQIV010000749.1 GCA_903871905.1 uncultured Chloroflexota bacterium
CGATCTCATTCTGTTAAAACCGGGACCTCTTAGCGAGGATGAATGGCTGGTAATGCGCCAGCACCCCCAGTTCGCGCACCAACTGCTGCACAAGATCCCTTATCTGCAGCCAGCGCTGGATATTCCCTATCTGCATCATGAGAAATGGAATGGAGCAGGCTACCCTCTGGGTCTGAGGGGCGAGCGCATCCCGCTGGCGGCGCGCCTGTTTGCTGTTGTGGATGTATGGGATGCTCTGACACATGAGCGCCCTTATCGCCCGCCCTGGCCCAAGGATAAGGCCAGCAACTATATCCGGGTGCAAAGCGGCATCCAGTTTGACCCATTCATCGTGAATACTTTCTTTTCCGTTTTGGGCCATGGGTCTGGAGAAGGGGCCCCAGGGGGCTGAGCGCCTCAGCCGGTTTCTTTTACCGGGACAAGCAGCAGAGGAATGGGAGATTGGCCGGATAAGCGCGGCGTAACACTGCCCGACCAGAACGCATCCAGGCCGGTTTTCCCGTGCGTGCCCAGGATGATGATGTCCGAGTCCAGGCGCCTGGCAGTATTCAGGATTGCCGTTACCGGGTCGCCGCGTGATACCTCTGCTGTGGTGCGCAGCTTGAGCTCGCGCAGGCGGATTAAATGCCGCGCCAGGTACTCTTTGCCGTTCTGTTCAGCCAGCTCGAGCATGGCAGCAGTGGCGCCTGGAAGCATACGCCCGGTAGCTGCCTCCTCGCCCTTGAGGTTGGCAGGGTTGGGGATCACCATCAGCAGGTGGAGGGATATATCGCAGAACTGTGCAAATCCCAGGGCGACATCCAATCCCTGGTCATGACCGGCGACACCATCCAATGGCACCAGCGCCTGGCAAAATTCTCCCTCAGCTTTACGCGTGCATCCTGAGGGGATCAGCAGGACCGGGGTTTTCCCAAACGCAATCACCTGTTGGGCGATGCTGCCCAAGATCCAATCGCGCGGTCCGCCGCGCCCATGGGTGCACATGACGATCAGGTCTGGGCTGAATTCCCCCACGTGGTCAACGATGCTGCGCGCCACGTGACGCACTTCTTCGGTGTGAACGTGGACCTCATATGAAATCCCCGGGGGGATGAACGTTTGGGCAGTCTGCTTAAGGTAGGCCAGGGCCTCATCTGGCAGCGTCAGGTGGCGTTCCTTATGGATCTCCTTGGGGGCATCGGCTTCGATGATATGGATCAGGGTGATCGATGCGCCCAATTTTTGCGCCATGTAGACCGCATAAGATAATGCCGTTTCAGAGGTAGGAGAGCCATCCAGGGGGACCAGTAAGTTCTTGAACACGTTAACACCTCCTGCTCTGCGAATTACCCGCCGGTGAATGTGGCATACAGCAGATAGCCATTAAGAAAGATAATCAACGCCGCGCACAGGCCGGCGATTACCGTTGTAGCCGGGTGATTCGTCAGCACCCCCATGATGTTTTTATTGCGGGTGAACATGATCAGGGGGATAATCGCGAAGGGCAGGCCAAAGCTGAGCAGCACCTGGCTGAGGACCAGGGTGCGCGTAGGGTCAAACCCCAGGAAGATGACCAGCAGCGAGGGCGCCATGGTGACCACACGGCGGATCCAGGGTGCAATGTGGTGGTGTAAGAAACCCTGCATGATCACTTGCCCGGCCATAGTGCCCACAGTCGAGGAGGAAAGACCGGAAGCCAACAGGGAAATTGCAAACACTGCACCGGCCGCTTTGCCAAGCAGTGGCTGCAGGGTGATGTAAGCATCCTCGATCGTCGCTACCCCGGTCATGCCCTGGGAGAAGAAGGTGGAAGCGGCCATGATCAGCATGGCCGAATTGACCAGGCTGGCCACACCCATGGCGACCATGACATCCACCAGCTCGAAATGGAACAGGCGGCGCAGATGATTGGGGTTGCTGACCACGATGCGATTCTGGGTCAGGGCGGAGTGCAGAAAGATAGCGTGCGGCATCACCGTTGCACCCAGGATGCCGGTAGCCAAGACAATACTCTCCGGCCCGGCGAAGGAAGGTACCAGGGCATGGTAAACAACCTGGTTCCAGGCCGGTTGGTCAAGTAAGGTCTCGATGACGTATGCGATCGCAACCACGGCAACCATCCCGGTGATGGCGGCCTCCAGCGGCCGGAAGCCGTAGCGCTCCAGGCCGAGAATCAGGAAGGTGGCCAGGGCGGTCAGCAGGCCAGCAGTCCACAGCGGAATACCCAGCAGCAGGTTGAAGCCCAGGGCCGCCCCCAGGAACTCAGCCAGGTCGGTTGCCATGGCTACCAACTCCATCAAAGCCCACATCAGGATCACCACCCACTTGGGAAAATTATCGCGGCAGTGTTCAGCCAGGTTTTTCCCGGTGGCGATGCCCAGCTTGGCTGAAAGGGACTGGA
>CAIQIV010000750.1 GCA_903871905.1 uncultured Chloroflexota bacterium
AGGCCAAAGCCGAAAGCCAGCGCCGCCGCCGGGGCCGCCGCCACGTAGCGCTGGGCAGCCGGTGCGCTCTCGCTCAGGCTGCTCATCACCCCGAAAGCTGCCAGCCACAGCAGCATCAGCCAGGCTCGCGGTTGGCGCGGCGCCAGGGCCAGCAGGCCCAGCCCCAGCAGGAAGACCGTCGCGGGAACGGGCCGCAGCAGCGCCGCACCGGGCTCGTACCAGTGCTTCAACGGGGTAATCACATAGCCGCCAAAGCCCTGCTCAAACTGCTGCAGCAGGATCTTCCACTCCGGCAGCCCCGTGCTCTCCAGGGTCACCTTCATCCAGTCCCCGAAGACCGTCACCCGCGCCAGCGGAGCGGCGAACTGGTCCGGGTAGGTCCAGAAGAACAGCCCCAACGGCAGAAAGACCACCAGGAAGACAAACTCCATCAGCAGGATGTCCGGCAGCACCCGCTTCAGCCGCTCCCTGTCAAAAAAGCCGCAGATCAGGAGCCACAGCGGCAGCAGCAGGATCAGCACCCGTGTGCTGACATAGAAATACTGTGCCAGCCCCAGCGCCAGCCCGGCCAGGATAAAGGCGCTGCGCCGCTCCTGCTGCCAGCCGGTGTAGGCCGCCCCCCAGGCTGCCACCATCCACAGCCCATCCCAGATGTTGTTCAGCCCCAGGCGGCTGAAGTTGTTGTGGAAATGCAGTCCCAGCAGGAAGATGGCCGCGCACAGGGCGGCGCGCTCATCAAACATCCTGCGCCCCAGCAGGTAGACGCCGCCCACGGTCAGCGCTCCAACCAGCGCCGAGGGAAGGCGCAGCGCCGGCGCTGTCTGCCCAAACAGCGCAATGGGTGTGCTCTGGAGCAGGTTGAACAGCGCCGGGAAGGAAAACCAGCCGGTGGCAAAGATGTTATCCCGTGTGCCCTGGAGGAACTCTACTGCCCCCATCCCCAGCGAGGCCTCGTCGCCGGAGAGCACCAGGGGGATGTTTGTCGTGTCAAAAGCTCGGACGCAGAAGGCTGCCAGCGCCAGCATTCCGCACAGGACCCAGGTGCGAAAGACAGGCTGTTTCCTCCGGGGAAGCTTCCCCCAGGCGCCGGCTACCGCCAGGGCAATGGCCGCCAGCCAGGCCAGCAGCGCCCATACCGGGTGGTGCATCTTCAGTTCTGTCCCGGCGGCCTGGTGGGCGCCGGCCGCCGCCGCCAGGCTCAGCCCCAGCGCCGCCAACTGCCAGCCGTGCAGCCCCAGCCAGGCTGCCGCCTTTCCCGTCCATCCCGCCAGCCTCCCCTGAAAGCGCGGGCTGTACACCGCCGCCGCGCTGGACAGGAAGATCAGCATTCCGGCTCCCAGCGCCCCCCACCCGGCAGCCGGGCGAGGCTCCGCTGTCGTCAGCAGCCACAGCCCGCACGCCGCCAGCCCGGCCCCGCCCAGCAGCCCGCCGGTCAGCCCCAGGCGCACACTGGTGGGGACGGTCAGGACAGCCGCCGGAGCGCCAGCCACTTCAGGCGCGGGCAGCGCCGCAGGGGGTGCTGCCAGTTCTGCTGCCTTTGCAGCAGGGGGGGCTGCAGGCGGCGGGACGGCGGTATCGCTCATGCAGCTTATGACAGCCCGGTGACCGCCCGGGCGATCACCATGCGCTGGATTTCGCTGGTCCCCTCGTAGATTTCCGTGATCTTGGCATCCCGGAAATAGCGCTCCACCGGCAGCTCTTTGCTGTAGCCCATGCCGGCGTGGATCTGCACCGCGGCGTGGGTGACGAACATGGCCGTTTCGGAGGCAAACAGCTTGGCCATCGAGGCCTCCAGGGTGTAGCGTTCCCCGCTGCTCTTGGCGCGCTCCTTGGCCATGGCAGCGTTGTAGGTCAGTAAGCGGGCTGCCTCCACTCGCGTCTTCATGTCCGCCAGCTTGAAGCTGATGCCCTGGAACTCGCCGATCTTCTGGCCAAAAGCCTCGCGCTCCCGGGCGTAGGCCGCACTGGCCTCCAGGGCCGCATCGGCGATGCC
>CAIQIV010000751.1 GCA_903871905.1 uncultured Chloroflexota bacterium
GCCACCGAGGTGCCCGGCGTGCCCTCCACTGCCCCAATGTATTTCTTGCCCACCGCATCCGCCGGGGTGGATTCGATCAGGTGGATCGCCATCTGGTATCCGGCCTCCTCATCCATCGGCCCCCAGAAGGCCAGGTAGTTCGGCGCATCCGGGGCCTGCGGCTGACAGCACTCCGAATAGGCATCGGTGAAGATCACCGGGATGTTCGCCTTACCGGTCAACTCCAGACACTTTTTATCGGTCCCCCAGTAGGGCACGAAAATTATCCCATCCACTTTTTGCTCCACCAGCGATACCAGCATCTGGTCCAGCAGGTCCGGGTTGTTATCCGCATTCAGCCGGATCAGATCCACCCCCAGCTCATCTGCCGCTTTCTGCATGAACTCAAAGTAACGGTTCCAAAAGATGGCATCCAGGGTGGGCACCACCGCCCCGATGGTCAGCTTCTTCACCGGTCCCTTCAGGTGGCGCGTGGTGGCGACCACCCGTTCCGAGTATCCCGGCACCCCATCCGTGGTATACACCCGCGAGTGCTTCTTGAAATCATAGACAGGCCAGTTGTTAGGATAATCTTTTTCATATTCCGGGAGGCGCTCCGGGGTCAGCGGGGTCAGCTTGAGCTTCACAATCGCCTGGTCAGGTGGGACCTCGTAACCGTTCAGGTAATCAAACATCATGCTCAACGCAAAACCGCCCTGCATCCAGTGCCCGCCAATATCAAAAGCCAGTTCGCCGCGCTTCATCGCCTCGATGTTATCCGGGTTAAGGTCCATCGTGACCACCTGGATGTCCTTACCCGGGACCTTGCCCATGTTCTTGATCGCCGTGCGCACCCCGGTTGCTGTGCCGCCGTTGGCGCACCACACCCCGCGCACTTCGGGAAAATCCTGGTACGGGTAAATGTCCCGCCCAATCTCGCGCCCCACCATCAGCGCTTCGATCTCTTCCGTGGTAATTTCCCCCACCTGGTAGCTGCCCACCATCTTGCCATCCTTCAGGATGGTGATCACATTCGCCACCTTGCCCACTTCCTCCAGATGGTGCGAGACAAACCCGATCGCCATGCCGCGCTCGCGCAGGTTGTTGATCACCCGCAGAAAGGCATTGACCTCCTGCGTGTTCAGGTAGGCGGTCGATTCGTCCAGGAAGACCACCTTGGGGTTGTTTGACAGGGCGCGGGCGATTTCAATGATCTTCCATTGCCCCAGGTCCAGATCATGCAGGTCCTGCTTCACAGAAATGCCCGCCCCAATCTCATCCAGGATCCTCTGAGCATCGCGGTCTAGCGCGGTTTTCTTAAAAAGGCCAAATGAATTGGAATAATTGCGCAGACGATCAATAAAGATATTCTCAGCGATCCCGAGTGACGTGCTGATGGTGATCTCTTGCAGCACCATCACCACCCCTTTTTGTTGGGCATCCTGCATGCTGGACGGCTCGTATGTATTCCCATCCATGATGATGCTGCCAGAGTCCTTCCTTTCATGAGCAGCCAGCACCTTGAACAACGTGGACTTGCCCGCCCCGTTTTCTCCTACCAACGCATGCACCTTACCGGACTCTAAGGTAATGGATACGTTATCCAATGCCTGGGTGGCGCCAAATGATTTGCTGATATTCCGGGCAGTCAGTTGCATGACGATCCTCGCATAAAACGATATAATTATGAATAGGTGCCTTCTCTCTCCCGGTGTTCTGGGAGAGAGAAGGTGCCGGAGCTTAGTACATTACTTGCAATACTGCATTTCAAACGATGCGGCCGGCGCATCCGGGGTATAAAAGCGGGAGTGCTCTTTGAAGTTATAAGGGGGAACGCCCTCGGGGAAGCATTCTTCGAAGGCTGAGACCTTATCCTGTGTCAAAGGCAGCAGTTTGAGCTTGACATTCGCCTGGTCCGCCGGTACCGGCAGTCCGTTCAAAGCATCAAACATCATCACCAGGCCGAAACCGCCCTGCAGCCAGTGGCCGCCGATATCGAACAGCAGCTCGCCGTTCTTTACCGCTTCCACGTTCTCAGGGTTGAGGTCCATAGCCACCACCAGGATATCCTTGCCGGGTACCTTGCCGGCGTTCTTGATCGCCGTCATCACGCCCGTGGCGGTGCCGCCGTTGGCAGCCCACACGCCCTTGATCTCCGGGTGCGCCTGGTACAGCGACTCAAATGCCGCCTGCGACTCGTCGCGCACAAAGTTGCCGTTCACCTTGCCAGCCACCACCACTTCCGGGTGCTCCGCCAGCGCTTTCTCCATGCCTTTGTTGCGGTCGATCGCCACCGACGTGCCCGCCGTGCCTTCCACCCAGCCCACAACCTTCTTGCCATTCTCGTCCGGCTGCATGGCGTTGAACAGGGTGGTCGCCATCTGGTAGCCAGCTTCCTCATCCGACGGGCCGACAAACGCCAGGTAGTTCGGATAGTTAGGGTCCTGGGGCTGGATATCGGAGTATACATCGGCGAAGATCAGGGGGATACCGGCAGCCTTGGTGTCTTCCAGGGCCTTCTTGTCCGAAGACCAGTACGGCACCGTGATAATGCCGTCCACCTTTTGGGATACCAGGTCTTCGATGTACTTGGTCATCTGGTCTGCGTTGTTGTCTGCATTGAGCAGCACCAGGTCAACGCCCAATTCTTCCGCGCCTTTCTTCATGAACTCGTAGTACCTGTTCCAGAACTGCGCATTCAGGGTGGGGACGATGGCGCCAACTTTATAGCGCTTGGCAGGCTCTTTGGCAGCCGGGGCAGCAGTGGCTGCCGGTGCTTCGGTCGCCGCCGGGGCGGCAGGTTCCGCCGAGTACTTCATTTCAAAGGAAGCCGCC
>CAIQIV010000752.1 GCA_903871905.1 uncultured Chloroflexota bacterium
ATTGACGCGAGAAAAAAGAGGCTCAGGAAGGCAGAGAGAGGGAGTTCCCATGGTTTTAGCGAGAGTAAGCCGGCGATAATGGCCAATTAATTGTTCTAAGAAATGGCTGAGGTCTTTGGAGGAATTTTGCCATACTCACGGCAGGAAATCTTGAAAGGCATGAAAGCACTGCTGGATAAGAATGCTCAGTACAGCCCAATGCTGCATTTCAAATTGGTAGACGCCGCCAGGCGCCGCTTCAGCGCTGACCGCGTCACTTACGTGATCAGCCTGCCGGCGTGGATAGCGATTGGCGGCATAGGGACGCTTCAGAATATGGTAGATAAGATTATTCCTCTGCTGGACACGGATGCGTATTTTGAGATGATCTAGCCTTCCTAAAAGGCGAGGAGAGACCCCCTCCCGGCCTCCCCCAAATCGGAATTTGGGGGAGGAGTCTTCCTCCCCTATTTTCGCTTCGAAAATGGGGGAGGTCAGGTGGGGGTCAAGACAGTGCCTCTTGCTCTCTACCACCGCTTGCCAGCAGCCCCATCCAACTCCGACAGGAAAGCGCGGTGACGAGGGAAGCGACCGCGCACGTCGGATAACAAGGCGCGGCCGCGGGGCGTCTCGCCGCGTAGTCCTAGGGTCTCGGCGCAGGCAACGATGAGTTTGGCGGCTTTATCATAGCTCTTGCGATGCTGCCCACCCACAATGGCATCCACCCGGCGGTTGGCAATTTCCACACACCACTCTAACAGGCTTTCTTGCTGATCGGCATCCAGCGAAAGCTGGCCAAACAAATCGATGTAAGTAGCTTCCAGGCGCTTGACCTGCGCCGAATTGTTTTCCATGTCATAGATAATCCATTGCACTGAGGATAATTGCTCCCGCCACAACTGCGCCAGGACTGCCGGCAGCGCGCTGGGCTTGCCCGACAACCACACCAGGAAGAAACTCAGCACCAATCCCTGGATACTTTCCATGCTGCTCCAGCCCAACACCGGTTCCGCCGCCGCCAGCCGGTGCGCTTCTCGCCAGTCGCCGCCCAGCAGCATCGCATGCGCCAGCAAAGTCTGATCAGACCTGCTTATGTCCGCCAGCCCATCATCATTCCCTGGCGAATAAAATGAGCCACGTGGGCGCGCGCGAAGTTCTTGCAACGCTGCCGCTGCGCGCTGCATCTGCGCCAGGCGTTCAGCGGTGGGGGTCGCATCGCGGACATCCAGCAGGCGCGACAGGGTCGGATTTGCCAAAAAAGCTTCCCAACCACCAGCGCGCAAGGCTGCGGTGTCGTTCAAATGGAGCGCCGCCGTGCACAGCCGATCCGCGATATCAGCGCGGATGGCCAATTCTTTGGGAAGCGCTTGCAGCGCTTCCTGGGCGCCCGTCAGAACCTGGGCAAACTGCTTTTCCTGGGTCAGCCCATCCAACCAATCCAAATAGGCCCTGGGATGGCGCATTCCTTCAGCGCGCGCCAGGACTGCCAGCCCATCTGTGCCTTGCGTCAGCCGGACGGCTTCGCGCAGCCAGGCGCTGGCGTCAGCGCCGCTTTGTTCCTTCAAAAAGGCAATCCACACGGGCCAGAAGGCCGCCAGATCAGGCAGCGGAGACAAGGAAATTTGCATCACCTGGTTAAATAGAATCCGTTTACCGCTCCACTGATTCGCCTGCAGCAGAGCATCATAAAGCTGTTCCACCCGCTGGTCGGCAGGGGCCAGGCTGTATACAGCAAACGAGTAACGCGCCAGGGATTCATCCTGATCCAGGTTCTCGATCTGATTGATCTGGATACCCCGGCCATAATCATCTTCCTCGTTGCACACATCAAACAAAGCCTGGTAGGCGTCACGCGCCAGGGTCAGGTTGCCATAGTCAAAGGCGGCCTGCGCCTGATCAAACAGGCGCGCCAGAGGCGTCAGAAATTCCTCGTAAGGGTCTTCATCATCCTCATCTGAATCGTTGTCGTACCAACCCTCCTCCGACTCATCGGGTTCGGCATTCTCCATGGCTTCTTGAAGTTCATCTGCCAGGTCGGCAATTTCACCCAGTAGTTCATCCGAGTCAATTTCGAACTCCGGCGCAGTCGGGGCAACCCGCGGTCCAAGTTTTTGCAGAAAAGATGCCCGTCCTGCCGGCACGGTTTCCTGGGCCATGCCGCGCAAAATGGCGCGCAAATCTTCCACCGAACAGGCTATTATCTGTTGTTCGACTGCTTCGAGAAAAGTCTTAAGCGGCATTTTTTCCATCGAGTGGTTCCTTTCTCTATTGTTCAACGCTGTGTTTATTTTACCAATACATTGTACGGGTCGCACACCTTTTCCACTGGGGGATTTTACCAGGTGTGTCCTGTTGTTCTTGAGTACAATTAACGTAGGGAAAAGAGAGACCCCCTCCCGGCCTCCCCCAAATCGGAATTTAGGGGAGGAGTCTTTCCTCCCCCATTTTCGCTTCGAAAATGGGGGAGGCAGGAGGGGGTCAAGACATTGGAATGGGTTAGGCGAGGGAGAAGAGAGACCCCCTCCCGGCCTCCCCCAAATCGGAATTTGGGGGAGGAGTCTTTCCTCCCCTATTTTCGCTTCGAAAATGGGGGAGG
>CAIQIV010000753.1 GCA_903871905.1 uncultured Chloroflexota bacterium
CACCTCAATCTTACAAAAATGTTGGCTAAAGTGCTTCCCCCAATCACGCGGGTAAAATCAGTTCTGGGCCCTGCCCGCCGTATCCCAACCGGCGCGCAGGCGCAGTAGTTGGCGAAACTTCGGCGAGCAAAGGCATCCAGGGTCGAGGCACAGACCTGGCGGCCCGGAAAAGCCGCCTCCAGCTTTTGATAAGCATGGTTGACCTCTGCAATCGACTGCGGACCAAGATTGTCATTCGTGTGAGCAAAGGCGATAGCCTCCTCCAGGCCGGGCACGGTCATCCAGTCGCCGTAGGAGCCTTTATGGTACATGACTATCACCTCCGCGCCACCAGGGCCGCGCCAACGGAAGACCGGCGGGACATCCGGCGGCCTGCTGGCCGGGTTGACCCCGATGTGCAGGAACTGGACGCCAGCTTCGGCCAGGAGCGGTACTATCCCCCGCGAGTGGCCGGGGACATCGGTCATCTTGGCAGCGATGGTGCGCCGGCCAAAACGCCGGTCCAACTCCTGGGACAGGCTGAGGCCAAAGCGGAACAGGTCCGCATCCATCAGCTCGGTATGGGTGGTAAACGGCAGGGCATGCCAGACAATCTCCCCATCCAGGATGGCTCTTTCCATCGCAGCTCGCATCTCGGGCGCGGCCTGCTCCAGGTATTCATATATCAGCCACGAACCCGTGGTCCACACAAAGCGCTTCGGCTCATCCGGTCGATTGACCTGGCGGGCGGTGGCAATCGCCTGGGGAATATACTGATGCAGATACCGGTCCAGGACTGCCGCAGCAAAATCTGTAAAGCCAACATCCAAATGGGTTTTAAAAATCAGGTGAATGGTCCGCATTCCCCAATTCTACCTACTTTTTCGCAACTCGCTTGACAGACAGAGAAATTATTATATAATTGAAAAAGATTTTCATTTGCAACAGAGATACCAATGAGCAAAAACCCCACTTCTTCTCTATGTGAGGCCTGGCTGGACCGTCTGTCCGCTAACGGCTACCGCCTGACCCAGCCGCTGCAGGCTATCGTCGACATTCTGGCCAGCAGTGACCACGCTCTGAGCCCGGTGGACATCTTCGACCAGGGGCGCAGGGCTTCTCCAGGCATGGGCCTGGTGACCGTTTACCGGGCGCTGGAGAAGTTGGAGGAGCTGGGCCTGGTGCAGCGCGTGCACCATCCCGGCGGCTGCCACATGTACCTGCGCGCCGCCCACGGGCATGAGCACCTGCTGCTGTGCACCGCCTGCGGGCGCGCCGAATACTTCGCCGGGGATGATCTGTCAGGCTTGATGGAAACCATTGCTTCCCGCAGCGGGTTCGAAATCCGCGAGCACTGGCTGCAGCTCTTTGGCCTGTGCCAGCAGTGCCGGGGCGATTAACTGCTGCTACCTCCCCTACATCGTCACCATTTAGAATATGGAGTTTGGTATGAAAAAGATTATCATTAAACCTGTGGCATGGCTTATCTTAGCCAGCCTGCTGCTGACAGGCTGCCAGGCAGGACAATCCCCATCCCCCTCGAGCGCCGGGCTGAAGGTCCTGGCAGTTGAGAGCTTCCTGGCAGACATCGCCCAGAACGTGGCGGGCGACCGTCTGCAGGTTGATACGCTAATGCCGCGCGACATCGATCCACACGCCTTCGAGCCCACGCCCCAGGACATTGCCCGCATCGCTGAGAGCCAGGTGTTGATCGCCAACGGCGCCGGGCTCGAAGCCTGGTTGGAAAAGACTCTCCAGAATGCCGGCGGGCAGCACACCCTGATCGAAGCCGCCTCCGGCCTCACCAGCCGGCCCGGGAGCGAAGGCGACCCGCACTTCTGGCTCAACCCGCAGCTGGGGGTGAAATACGTGGAAAACATTCGCGATGGGCTGAGCGCCGCCGATCCCGCCGGGAAAGAGGTCTACGCCCGCAATGCCACCGCCTATATCCAGCGGCTGCAGGAATTGGACGGCTGGATCCAGCAGCAGGTCGCCGTCCTACCCCCGGCGCGGCGCCTGATCGTCACCAACCATGAGAGCTTCGGTTACTTCGCCGACCGTTACGGCTTTCAGATCATCGGCGCTATCCTTCCCTCGGTCAGCACCAGCGCCGAACCCTCGGCGCAGGGGATGGCAAATCTGGTGAACAATATCCGCCAGGCGGGCGTATCAGCCATCTTCCTGGAAACCGGCGCCAACCCGCAGCTGGCGGCGCAGATCGCCCGGGAGACCGGGGCGAAGGTGATCAGCGACCTGTATACCCACTCCACCACGGAAGCAGGCGGCAAAGCGCCCTCTTACATCGATATGATGAAATATGACGTCACCACCATTGTAGAGGCCCTGAAATGAACCTGCCCGTTGAAAACCGGCTGGCGATACAAAACGTATCCGCAGGGTATAACGGCCAGCGCGTGCTGCAAGAAGTGAGCTTCCAGGTGCCGCACGGCGGGCAGGTGGCGGTGGTGGGGCCCAACGGCGCCGGGAAGTCCACCCTGTTCAAGGTGCTGGTCGGCCTTTTGCCGCTGCGCAGCGGGCAGATCCTGATCCACGGCCAGCCGTTGGGCCAGCACAAGGACTGCGTGGCCTACGTCCCACAGCGCAGCGAAGTGGACTGGCGCTTCCCGGTGACAGTCAGTGACGTGGTGATGATGGGCCGCTACAACCGCCAGGGCTGGCTGCGCCATCCAGGCCGCGGCGACCGCCTGGCAGTGCAAACCGCCCTGGAGCAAATGGGCATCGCCAACCTGAGCCGCCGCTCTATTGGGGATCTGTCCGGCGGGCAGCAGCAGCGCGTCTTCCTGGCGCGAGCGCTGGCGCAGCAGCCGCACATCCTGTTGATGGATGAGCCCTTCACTGGCGTGGATGCCGCCACTCAGGAGACCACCCTGGAGCTGCTGGCGCGCCTCAAAGCGCAGCAGGTCACCGTCCTGGTATCCACCCACGACCTGAGCATGGCAGCGCAGCGCTTCGAACAGGTGCTGCTGCTCAATCACCGGGTAATTGCCTTCGGCAATTCCCACGAGGTGCTTCGGCCTGAGGTGATCCAGCAGGCTTTCAGCGGGCGGGTGCTGTTTGTGGGCGACATGGCGGTGGTGGACGAATGCTGCCCGCCCCCTGAAGGATGAAACTGGCATGCTGGAATGGCTGATTACCCCTCTGACCTATACCTTTATGCAGCGCGGCCTGCTGGCGGCGCTGATCGTCGGCGTGGTGTGCGCCGTGATCGGCTGCTACGTGGTGCTGCGCGGCATGGCCTTCCTGGGCGACGCCCTGGCGCACGCCATCCTGCCGGGCATCGCCATTGCCTATTTGCTGCAGGGCAGCCTGATGCTGGGAGCGTTAGCCGCAGCTGTAGCGGTGGCTCTGCTGATCGGCCTGTTCTCTCGCCAGGGGGCGATCCGGGAAGATACCGCCATCGGCATCCTGTTTGCCGCGGCGCTGTCACTGGGCGTGGCGCTGATCAGCAGCATCCGCAGCTACGCCGTGGACCTGAGTCATATCCTGTTCGGCAATGTGCTGGGGGTTTCGCCGGCTGACCTGTGGCTGGCTGGCGGGCTTGGGGCGGTGGTGCTGATCACCGTTATCCTGCTGTATAAACCTTTCCTGGTGATCTCCTTTGACCCGGTGCTGGCCGCCACGCTGCGCTGGCCGGCTGAGCTGCTGCGCGGTTTGCTGCTCATCCTGCTGGCGCTGACCATTGTGGTCTCGCTGCAGACGGTGGGCGTGGGGCTGGTGGCAGCCATGCTGGTCACGCCGGCCGCCACCGCTTACCTCCTCACCCGCCGCCTGCCGGCGATGATGGCCATTTCTGCGCTGGTGGGCGCCTTCTCCAGCCTGGCCGGGCTGTACCTGAGCTATTATGCCAACATTGCCTCCGGTGCAGCCATTGTACTGGTGGCCACCGCCTGCTTCCTGATGGCCTACCTGTTTGCCCCGCAACGGGGGGTGCTCCGGCAGTGGATGTTCAGGAGGAGAACAACCTGATGCTGGTACTGCATGCCCACTGGCTGCCGCCGCGCTCGCCTGCTGACCGCGGCGGGGTGCTTTTCTGGGCAGAGAGCTCCGCCGGGGAGGCACCGGCCTGGCAGCGCGGCCGCCTGGCGCAGCACCCGCGTCCCAGGCCGCACCCTTTCTGCGCCGCGTCCCAGGAGGTGCGCCGGCTGCTGGCGCAGGGTGGCTGGCAGGAGGCAGGCAAAGAAAGCCAGGTTGTGCTCCGCCTGCCCACCACTCGCAGCGGCCCCCAGCCCTCCCCGCTGCTGGTGCATGCCTGGGATCTGGACGAAGGGGAAGCGGGCACACCGCCCTACCTGGCGCCATGGATACTCAGCGGAATACTCCTACCGCCGCTGCCGGCGCTGGAGGCGCTGGCGCACTGCCCATCCTGGGAACAGGACGAGGCAGGCGTGGGTGCACTGCACCTGGCGGGTGATGCCCGCTACTGGCATACCGCCGCCACCCTGGCCCTGGAGGCCGCCTCGGCGCACAAGCTGGTCCCCATCCTGGTTGACCCCCAGGCGCCAGGCCACGCAGTCCAGGCCCGCTGGCTGCCCGTGCTGGACAGCGCGGCAGACGGCCCACGCCTGGCGCTGTTGGAGCAGGCCATGCCGCCTATCTGCCGCGCAGAAGCGGTGGATACCGGTCCGGTCACGCCGCGCCAGCTTCTCTCCTCCTTCCTGAACACCACCTGTGACGCCCTGGCGCGCCTGTCCGGTGCACCGGCTGCACCGCGCATCCGCGCCGCCAAGCGTGACCCGCTCCAGCGTTGGCTCGCTGCCCTGTTCGGCCCAGATGCTGCCATCCAGGCAGCCTCTGCCCCGCTGCAGGCGCTGCTCTCCAGCCAGCGCGCCTGGATGCGCAACCTGCACGCCGCCGGCGACCGCGACTTCCGCATCGCCTTCCGCCTGGAGGCGCCGTCCCAGCAGATTGAGCCTGTCCCAGCAGGGAAAGCCCCCCCAGCCTGGCGACTGCACTACCTGCTGCAGGCGCGGGATGACCCCAGCCTGCTTGTTCCGGCGGAGACCGTGTGGCAGACGGGGGGCAGCGTGCTCAGCGAGCTGGGACATCGTTTTGAGCAGCCGCAGGAAAAGCTGCTGGCCGGCCTGGGTTACGCCGCCCGCCTATTCCCGCCCATCGCCGCCAGCCTGAAGGACAAGCGCCCTGCCCGGCTGGCCCTGGAGACGCAACAGGCATATACCTTCCTGCGCGAGACCGCGCCCCTGCTGGAGGGCAGCGGCTTCGGCCTGCTGGCGCCGCCCTGGTGGAACCAACCCGGCTCTCGACTGGGTGTGCGCCTGCGCCTGAAATCCAAGAAGCAGGGGGCGGATGCCATCTCACAGAGCCGCCTGACCCTGGAGAACCTGGTCAGCTACCAATGGGAGCTTTCCCTTGGCGACACGGCATTGAGCGAGGAAGAGTTTCGCGCCCTGGCTGCCCTCAAATCACCGCTGGTGCAGATCCGCGGCCAGTGGGTGCAGCTTGACGCCGGTCAGATCGAGGCAGCCATCCAGTTCTGGCAGAAGCAGGAGCTGCGCGGCGATTTTGGCCTGCTGGAGGCCATGCAGTATACCCTGGGCGGGCAGGTAGCGCAGGGCGGGCTGCCGCTGGATGAGGTGATCCCCGAGGGCTGGCTGGCAGAATGGCTGGAGCGTCTCAAACGCAACGAGAGTCTCAGCCAGTTGGAACAGCCCGCCGGACTGCAGGGCGTGCTGCGCCCCTACCAACGCTACGGCTATTCCTGGTTGAGCTTCTTCCGCAGCTTTGGCCTGGGCGCCTGCCTGGCGGACGATATGGGACTGGGCAAGACTATCCAGACCCTGGCCTTGCTGCTGCATGAAAAGGAGACACTGGGGACCCTGCCTGCCCCCACCCTGCTGGTCTGCCCCACCTCGGTGGTCACCAACTGGGAGCGCGAAACGCGACGATTTGCCCCTGGGCTGACCACACTGGTGCACCAGGGCGCCGGACGGATGCGCGGCGGGGAGCTGGCCCAGGCCGTACAGCAGGTGGACCTGGTGCTGACCAGCTATGCCCTGGTGCGCCAGGATGCCGAGGCTTTGCAGTCAGTAAACTGGCTGGCGGTGATCCTGGACGAGGCGCAGAATATCAAGAACCCGGCCACGCGCCAGACCCAGGCGGTGCGCCAGATCCCGGCCGACTTCCGCCTGGCGCTGACCGGCACGCCGGTGGAGAACCGCCTATCTGAGCTGTGGTCGATCATGCACTTTCTTAACCCCGGCTACCTGGGCAGCCGCCAGGCTTTCCGCAGCCAGTATGCAATCCCGGTGGAACGCTACAACGACCTGGAGGCCACCCGGCGCCTGAAGCAGGCTGTGTCGCCCTTCATCCTGCGCCGGGTCAAGACCGACCCCAGCGTGATCCAGGACCTGCCGGAAAAGATCGAAACCAAGGTATACTGCAGCCTGAGCGAAGAGCAGGCCACGCTGTACCAGGCCGTGGTGCAGGACGTGATGCAGCAGGTAGAGGAATCCGAGGGCATCCAGCGCCGCGGGCTGGTGTTGAGCATGCTGATGCAGCTCAAGCAGATCTGCAACCATCCCGTCCAGTACCTGCACCAGTCCAGCCAGGAAGGCCGGGCCAGCCTGGATGACAGCCTGAGTGGGCGCAGCGGCAAGCTGGAGCGCCTGGCTGAGCTGATGGAGGAGATCCTGGCCGAGGGCGACCGGGCGCTGATTTTCACCCAGTTTGCTGAGATGGGCGGGCTGCTGGCCGCCGGCCTGCCGCAAATTACCGGCGCCGCGGTCCAATTCCTGCATGGCGGCACGCCGGCAAAGCAGCGCGACCAGATGGTGCGGCGCTTTCAGGAGGACCCGCACTGCCCGCCAGTCTTTATCCTCTCACTTAAAGCTGGCGGCACCGGATTGAACCTGACCCGCGCCAACCACGTGTTCCACTACGACCGCTGGTGGAACCCGGCAGTGGAGGACCAGGCAACTGACCGCGCCTTCCGCATCGGCCAGCAGCGCAACGTCCAGGTGCACAAATTCATCACCACCGGCACACTGGAAGAGATGATCGACGAAATGATCGAGAGCAAGAAAGGCCTGGCCCAGGCAGTGATCGGGGGCGGCGAGAACTGGCTGACCGAGCTTTCCAGCGCGCAGCTGCGCGAGATGGTCACACTGAGGAGGTAGGAACATGGCGCGCCGGTACAGCTGGTATGACGAGTTTTCAGAGTATGAGCGCACCCAGCCCATCGAAAACCAGGATGGGATCAAGGCGCGCAGCCAGCGCGGCGCGTTTGCCAAGAACTGGTGGGCAGAGAGCTGGATCCAGGCCATGGAGCGCCTGGTGGACGCAGGGCGGCTGACCCGCGGGCGCAGCTATGCCCGCAAGGGGCAGGTGCTCTCCATTACGGAGAAGAAGAACGGTGTAGAAGCGCGGGTACAGGGTTCAAGACGCACCCCGTACAAAATTACCATCCAGGTGACCCCGCTCAGCGACGCCCAGTGGGAGAAGGTGATCGATGCCCTGGCCGAGCAGGCGCTGTTCACCGCCCAGCTGCTGGCTGGCGAGATGCCCCAGGACATCCAATCCGCCTTCCAGGCCGCCGGGGTCAGCCTGCTGCCTGCCCAGCACGGCGACCTGACCACCGACTGCTCCTGCCCGGACTGGGCCAACCCGTGCAAACATGTCGCCGCCACGCATTACATCCTGGGCGAGCGCTTTGACGAGGACCCCTTCCTGCTTTTCCGCCTGCGTGGGCGCAGCCAGGAACAGGTATTGCAGGGCCTGCGCCAGCGCCGCGCCGGGCAAGAGGCTGCCGGGGACAGCGAGCCAGCCGAGGCAGTGACGCCGCTGGAGGAAACGCTCAATCAATTCTGGGAGCTCAGCGCCCCGCTGGACGGCTTCAGCGCTGCCATCCGCCCCCCTGCCATCGAGCAGCCCCTCCTCAAGCGCCTGGGCGAACCGGCTTTCGCCCCAGACCTGGCAGCCACGCTGCTGCCCGCCTACCGGGCAATCAGCCAGGCCGCCCTGAATGTAGCCTTTGGCGAACCAGACGCCTCCCAGGATGAGAGAGACCCGGCTGCCGGCTGAACCAACTCTATTCAGCCAGATCAAGAATTCAAGCGAAGGGACTCGTTGAAAAAGCGTGTGGCCTCCTCGTAATCGCCCATGGCTCGGGCATGCTCGCCCGCTTTTTCTAAATACTGAACAGCCTTGGTAATTTCATCAGCGGCTTTCCAGTGATGGGCAATCTGGGCATATGGCGGCGTGCTGAAGATCGTCTGTTCCAGCAGCTCAGCCATGGCGCGGTGAAGCTGGCGCCGCTGGGCAAAGAGCATCAGGTTATAAGCCGTTTCATGCGTTTGCAGATCTTTAAAGTGGTAAGTCGTAGAATCTGGTGAGCGTTTATACACCAGGCCGGCCTCGAACAGAGTTTCCAAATAAGCCTGCAGCTGCTCACGCTCATGGATCTCAGGATAGATGGCAGACAACGCTTCCAGCGTAAAAAGTTGGCCGATCACACTTGCAACTTTCAGCGTCAGCTGCTCAGCAGGCGAAAGGCGGTCAATGAGCTGGGCGCGCTCCAGCGCTACCCCGGAATCATCATCAATTTCCTCCAGCTTTCGCAGCGGACGGAAAACGGGAATGGGCTCTGATTTGCCCTTGACGCTGATCGACGGCATGGTCTCAAATTCAACCCGGGTGCGGGCGGCGGTGTAGACCGACTCGTTGCAGTAAATGATGGCGTGCTGGCCGTCCAGGAATTCTGCAGATGATCTGGATGCTGCCACCATCAGGCGTGCAGCGAGGTTGGTGCGATCTCCAATAGCGCCGTACGTGCGGTGACTCGCCCCGCCGTAGGCGCCAACACGCATCTGGCCAGAGGCCAGGCCAATGGACAAAGTGGTCATATAAGACAGTTCCTCGGGCCGCGCGGCGAGTTCCAGGGCGGTGAACACAGCCTGCACGGCATCATCCCGGTGTGCGACCGGTGCACCAAAGACAATATAGATATAGCTGCCTTTATCACCCACGGTGAATTGAATAATTGAACCATGATGCAGGGCAATGACCCGCTCGACCCACTGCATAAAGGCATTCAACTTTTCAGCCGCTCCAGGGTCCTGGTCATAATCCAGCCCGCCAAATTTCAAAAACAGGGCGGTTGCGGGGCGCAGTTCAGATAACATATCGCTTTGACCAGTGCGCACTTTTTCAAAGACCGCTGCATGCATCCATGGCTTGATTTGGGTTTCCGCAATGGCATTAAAGTCCAGATCAGGCCACGGGCAGGGAGCAATTTCCTTCTTCAATCCCGCAAGCACTGCAAACCGTTTTTCCTGGCGCCAGCCTGCCAGGTGGTATGTTTGTTCCAGCATCGGGACGTCCGCCGCAGCAAGCACGATTTCGCCGCGCTCAGCCTCATGTTCAGCATCCGCCAGTACAGACAGCGTCGCTCCTGCCAGTACATCAATCTGGTGCGGGGTCCCCTCACCAACCACCATGCGCCGCGCCGGCCCGGCTGCCAGCGCCACCTTGATCGAGAGAGCGATCGTCTTGCCATCCGGGGTGGTGATCGCAGTATAGCGGAGCATACCTTCTTGCATGGCAAAGGCGCAGGCTGCAGCGCGCTCTACCGCTCTCTCTGCCCGGCAGTTCCCATCCGGGTCGCATTCATCGAACCAGCAGGTGATGGCGTCTCCGCTGAAGCTGATCACCGCGCCGCCGAAGCGGTGAATCTCATCGATCAATGTCGTAAACACCCGGTTGAGGTGGCGGATCATTTCCTCAGCGCCGCGCTGCAGGCCCAATTCATTCGCCAGGGATTCGGTGAGGGCAGTGAAGCCAGATATATCTGCAAAAAGTGCCGCGCCCTGCACATATTCGGGCAGGGTCTTCTGCCTTGCCATGGCCTGGCGGCGATCCATGGGAATGTAAATTGCCACCGTCTCCGCTTTGGCCTGCTGTTTCTCCTCAATATCCAGCTGAAGCTGCGCCAGTTGGCGTTTGAGACGCTGCTCACGCAGGCGGACCTCATCCGCCATCTTGCGAAAGACGCGCGCCAGTTCACCCAGAGCATCCGTACGCGCTGCCACCGACTCGACCATGGCCGGTTCATAGGCGCTGTTCTCAATGGCTTTGGCGGCATTCGTCAGGATCTCCACCTGGCGCAGGTTTTCGAGCGCCTCGCTGAACAGCCGCGCATTATGCAGCGCCGCACCAGCATTGGCGGCAATGGTGGTCAGCAGACGAATGGAATCATCGTTGAATGCGCCTTCCTGCAAGGTGCTTTGCACGCTGATCACGCCAATGGTGCCCTGGCTGGTTTTAATTGGCACCCCCAGGTAAGAGAGCACTTCCCTGCCCACCGGACTGGCGCCAATCTCTCGCGAGCGCACATCAACATCCTGGTTGATCAATATGGGCTCACCGGTGGCAATAATCTTGCTGGTCAACCCTTCACCAAGCTTCAAGGTGGTGAAATTTTCACCCACCTGGTATGGGAAATGAATGAGATGGGTCCGTGGATCGAGCAGCGCCACGTAGACAATATCCGCGTTGAAGATCTCCTGAATCTGATTCCCAATCAATTGGATGGTGCTGTCCAACTCAGACTCGACGATCAGCGCCTGGCTGACCTTGCTGATGGCACTGAGCTCAGCGGCGCGCTCTTCAGTGATCTTCAGCAGGCGCTGGGTCTCATCAAACAGGCGCGCATTTTCGATCGCCACACTCATTGCATTGGCCAGAGTAGTCAGCAGGCTGACATCTGATTCGCTAAAGGCAAATTCCTTATCCAGGTTTTGCAGCGAGATGACGCCAATAGCTTTATCTCCCACCACCAATGGTACAAATAAATCGGACTTAGGTTCCTCACCGACAATCACCAACGGGTTTCCAAACCGTTCGGACATCTCGGCCGAGTCCTGGTGGATCAACAATGGCTCCCGGGTTTCCATAACGTGCTTTCGATAACCAATTAGCCCAATGGGCTCATCCGGGTAGCGCACACCGCGCTCAATGGTGTATGGGAAGTGAATCAGGCAATCTTGAGGGTCATACAGACCAATATCCACGACCTGTGCATCAAAAATATCGCGCAGCCTGTCACCGATGCGCTCGTATAGAGAATGGGTAAATAATTTTGAGGAAAGCTCCTCCTGTACGCTGTTAATAATTGCCAGCTCATTGGCGCGATGCTCAGTAATCTTGAGCAGGCGTTGGGTTTCGTCAAAGAGGCGCGCATTCTCGATGGCTGTAGCAGCCTGGGTGGCAAAGGCCTGCGCCAGCTGTGCATGGTCCGGGGTGTAG
>CAIQIV010000754.1 GCA_903871905.1 uncultured Chloroflexota bacterium
CAGCAAAGTTCAGGATGTAATTATCGCCGCTGTCTTTGGCTCCAAGGAAATCAACAAAGTACGCTCCATCAGACGAAGTTACCTGACCGCACGGGCCTCCATTCGTGAAATCACACGTCAGAACAACGACCTGGGAGTTATCGGCTGCCTTAACTTCAACCTGCATATTGGTCATCGACTGTACCACGCTCTTGGGCAGGGCGTACTGGAAGAACTCGGTCGCGCCATCCTTGATCTCCGCACCGCCAGCAGCGTTGAATTTTACGCTGTAAAACGGATTGTTAGTCGGGTTCTCGATGTTATAGGTGTTTCCGGTAGTGCAGGCGCCGGAATCCTGGGTGGGCGGCGTGACCGGAGGCTCACTCTTCGGGTTGTTGCCCTTGGGCATTTCATCACGCTTCTTAGTCTTGTCGGGCGGCATGACGGTGGTGTAGTCAGCGCATGAGCTGGTCTGGGCATCCTCGCCGAGCAGGCCGTTGTTGATCAGGTCACCGATGTCTTTGGCGTGCAGCAGCTGTTCCTCGGTGGCGTTCGGGTCAAGGATGATCGCCTGGGCCTCCTGCAGGGCGTCCCAGTTAGTTCCCTCAAAGACGACATCCACTCCGTCGTAACTCAGCTTGACATAGGTGTTCTGGCCGATTTTGCCGGAACCCAGGTTGAGCCAGGCTGCCAGGTTCTGTTGCAAGGCTCGGGCCAAGGCAGACTGGACATCAGCCGGGTACGGGGCTCGCTGAGCGCCGCGCATCAGGATGGTGTAAGCTTCCTGGTCGGTCAAGCGGACAGCCTGATCGATAGCCGCCGGGCGGGCAATGTTGATTCCGGCCCGGTAGAGCGGGCTCATGGTTGCCACGGCTTTCAGCGCCCGATCAAGCGATTCGGGGGTTTCCTGGACGCCCTTATCGGTCTTGTCGATCAGGACCTTCTTGAAGTTGTTCTTCCAGTAACCGATGGTACGCGGGCAGGTGCCTTCCGTGATTCGGGGTCCACAGCCAGCCTGAGCATCGCATATCGGCAGTCGGAGCCAGATGGTATTATGCAGATCCAGACCTTCTACTTTCAGCGTGTAGAACCCTGGTTGGAAGGGTGTCTGTGAAACTGTGTCGGTGTCTGGGTATTTGCCCGGATTGCTGGTAATGGACCACTTTTCCCATTCCTGAGTCCCAGAGGGTTCAGTATTCTGGTAAATTGGTTGACCACCTGGATCTACGATCTGATACCGCACCGATGGCGAACGCTGATACCACCATGCCGCGAAGTTCTCATCGGGCGGGTTGCCAATGTTTTTGGGTCCCTCGTCTTGAGCAGCTGCACTGGCCCAGTTAGGTTTTCCAGCCGTATTTGGGTCATCGGTGTCCAGGTCTGAGTTATTGCTTGAGCCTCGGTCGAAGTCTCCATCCCAGACCTCGATGATTTCCTGAGTTTTATCTACCGGGAAGTAGAAATACCAGGAACCGGTGTAGGAAGAAGGCCCATAATTCTGAGATTTCCCATCCCAGGTAGGATACAAAGCCTTCCAATCGTTCATGCCGGAGGCGAATTGGCCAACCATCGCAATTTGCGCTTGATAATCAGCACCCACTAACCCATCAGTGGCACCAGCAGTCAGGTAAGCGTTTGAGCGTACCTTGTAAGCATTCAAACCGTTGAGTGGGTTTTCAAGGTACGATTCCAGTCGGAAAAAGAGGTGCCCCGATGGAGCAACTGCCGCCTTGATATTGGGATCACTCAGATTGAGCGGCAGCTTAATGTTATACCAGCCATTGTCGGGCATCTTGAGCGCATTACCGCGCCACTCGCCGATCTTGACGTTTTTAGCCCCATTCTTCAATGGATCAGCATATAAGGTGTATACCGCCTCTGATCCAATTTCGTCCCAATGACCTCCCCAGCGGTTAACAACGCCGTTTACATCCAAGGCAGAGTCCCCGTCAAAAATGTCCAGAGTCAACTCTGTATATTGAGCCGGAACACCGATCCAAACAACAGATGGCCACTCGTTGAAACTCGCCATATCAGAGCCAACGTGTGCCAGAAATTTACCATCCTGCGGATCGGGCTTGCCATCTCCATCAAGATCGGCAATGCCATCATTGCAGGTGGGCAGACAGGTGAAGCCGGCCGGCGGAGGTGGAAAAGTGGGCGGTGGAGCTGGGGTCTCCACTGCTGCCCCGGGGCCGCCAATCCAACCTTGCTGAATGCCGACCAACACCAGCAGCAAGACCACGACCAGTGCACCAACAATGGTGTATAGGCCG
>CAIQIV010000755.1 GCA_903871905.1 uncultured Chloroflexota bacterium
CCAGTGTCTGTGCACGGGTGGCGGGCAGGGTCAGCACCATCGCCCACGGCCTGCCAATGACTGGCTGGTAAAAAACCAGGCTGCGCGTGCCGTCCGGGGCAGTGTCGTCGAAAAACGCCGAACCGGAGGGGATCTGGCCTGAGTAAGGGGTCATAATCAGATCGGGATCTGGGTGGTAAAGGATGCGCCCATCCTGGTCGAGGATCAGCCCCTTGCCCCCGTTGGCGGTCAGCGAGTCCAGGCTTTTCAGGATGGGCAGGGTCAGCGGGTTGGAGGCCAGGTCGCTGCGCCCAATCAACACACCGGCAGTTCCTCCCGCATCGTCCTGGACAGCGGCAATAAAAGATACCAGCACGCCGTCCCCAGTTGGGTTCTGGATGGTATAGGATTGGACCGGAACGCCGTTCAGCGCCAGCTGGATGCCGGCCTGTTCGGACTGCGGTTGAGGGAAATCCTTGTAGTTATTCAATGGGTAGCCGGAGAGCGGGTTTCCCAGGTGGTCCAGCAGGTAGAACTGCTGAAAATAGGGGACGGTGCGCATGTCTTCTGCCAGCAGGATAGGGAGTTGGTCCGCGGTCGCGCTGCGCAGGCGGGCGTCCATCGCTAACTTCTGGATCAGATTTTGACCGGCGTCCAGGAAGTAAGGCAGTGTTTCAGCCGCAGTTTGCGAGATATTTTGCATCTGCCCGTGCAGCAGATCGCGCGCCGCCTGTCCGGCCAGGTACCAGTCGCCGATCATCAGGGTCAGGATGAGCAGGATGGCCAGCGGCGCCATGCGTGCCAGGAAGCGCGCCTGCAGGCTTTTCTCCGCTGGAGAAGGGATCAAGCTGCCGCGCCCATTCCACAGGGAGGGAACGGTTAGAGCTACCATCTGGGCGGTGGCGCCGCCGATGATCAGCTGGACCAGCATCGCAATCCAGGCCCCCGCCAGGTGGGATAAAGTGTAATCCAGGCGGCTGGCCAGGGCTCCATGGGTATAAAACAGTGAGCTGGTCAGGAAGATCGCCGGGTATAGCAGGCACAGAACCGCCGAGGCTGCCAGCGGCAGGCTGAGCAGGCGAAAGAGGCGGGTGCGGTAGCGCTGGTTGATCAGCTGGCTGAAGACCAGCGCCATCAGGGAGAGCTCCAGGGGGGTGAAGGGATTGTGGTGATCAAAAAGGGCCTGCAGAATCCCGGTAAGGAGTGCAAGCCCGGCGGAAGCCCATGGCCCCAACAGCCCACCTGCTACCATCCAGGGGATGGCCGATCCGATCATCACTGCTGGGCCGTATGGTTCTTCGGGAATGCCGGGCGGTGGCAGCGCCCCGCCGGGCGACATGCGTACGCCGATAAACAGGCTGGTGATGGGGGTCAGCGCGAAAAGGATCCCCAGGATGGTCAGCTCGCGTTTGCCCAACGGACGGTTTTGGCCGCGCCAGCGCCTGGCCAGCAGCAGGTTAACGCCCAGCAGGAGAAGCCACCCCAACCAGGCAGCCAGTCCCTGGGGAAACTCGATATAAGGATGAAGCGAGAGCAGCGTGAAGAGGATTTTCATCGACGATTCCGATCCCATGCAAGAATCATGCCAGGCGCTCCGTTAGATCCATTCAATCGTATCCTGGGTAGCCTGGGTGAGATTGGCGTATACCCCACGCTGCGTCTCGGGGAGCATGGCAGACAGGATATACATGGCTTCATCGGTCATTTTGCGCAGTTGCTCGCGATCTGGCGGGCGCTCCAGCTGTCGAAAGCGGAAGGGGGGACCGAAGGTGATGCGCACCCCGGGTGAGCGCCAGATCTTCGATCCGCGCAGCGCCGGGTAGCCGATGGTGCCTTCAATAGCCACTGGCACGATCGGCGCCTGGGAGCGGCTGGATAGGTAAGCCACCCCCTCTTTCCCCTGCTGCAGCGCAGGGCTGCGTGTTCCTTCCGGTGCAACGAGCACGATCTCTCCGGCGCGCAGCACATCCATAACCTGCTGCACGGCGCGTCGGTCGAATTCCTCACGGCGCACCGGGATCACCCCCCACAGCCGGGGGAGCAGGCCGATGATCGGGTAGTTGTAAACTTCTATCTTGGCCAGCGGCACAATGTTGCGGGGCAGGGTGTGCATCACGATGATCGGATCGACAAAAGCGATGTGGTTGATCATCAGGATCGCTGGGCCCTGGGCCGGAACATTTTCGACCCCGGTGACCTGATCCAGCTTAACCAGCAGGTTGACGCCGATCACGCGGATCAGGAAGCGCAGCACCCGCCGTTTGGATTCCCAGGCAGCGTGGTCATAGCGTTTAGGTGATGCAGAGGGGGAGGTCAGGATCTTTTCACTCATAGTTTGGGCTCGGGGAGGTATAGATTCCCTGGTAATCAGCCGGGAGCAGGGCGGCGATATGCCGCATGACCTGGTCAATATTCTGCTGGCGAGCGAGGCGGCGCTGCTCCCCGCGGCCCTCGATAGCAGGCAGGTGCAGTGGAGCGCCGACGCGCATTTCAATCACCGGATGCTGCAGGTGCACAGCTCGCTGCATAAAGTCATCCGTCAACCCAACCACACCCACTGGGACGACTGGAACCCCGGCTTTGTCGACCACGTATGCCAGCCCGGGCAGGGCCTGCTGCATGCCGGTGCCGTGGGAGCGGCGTCCTTCCGGGGCAATCAGCAGTGGGTAGCCTGCTTGCAGTGCAGAGAGCATGGCCTGCATCAGGCTGCGGTCGTATTGGCCGCGGTGCACCTGGATGCCGCCGTACAGGCGGGCCAGGGTGGCCTGCCCAGGGCGGGACCAGATGTCCACCGCTCCGGCCGCTTCCGGAACAATTGGCCAGAAGGCCAGCACAAAAGGCACATCGAACAGCGAAACGTGGTTCATGGCGATCATGTACGGTCCCTGTTGCGGGATATTTTCCATTCCGTACAGCCGCACATGTCCCAGGAGACGGTACAGGGCGCGAAATATGGGCGCCATGATCCTGCGCATCAGGCGGTTAAAGAAGGGCAAGCGGTACGGAGGC
>CAIQIV010000756.1 GCA_903871905.1 uncultured Chloroflexota bacterium
CGCACACAAAACGACCGCCAGCAGCCCGGCCCCCAGCCCGACTCGCAGCCAACCCCAACCCCGGCGCCCGCTCATCGCTCCCCCGCCTCCCCGCCGCGCAGCACCCAGCGCAGCAACAGCGTATACACCACGCACGCCGTCGTAAACACCGCCACCACAATAAATCCCCCCACCCCCGCCACATTCACCAGTTCGCCCAGCAGCTCGCCTATGTTCATCTTCACTCAATCCGTTCCCAAATCCGTTGTCAGCGCTCCCTCCCCGCCTGCGGGGAGGGCCAGGGTGGGGTTACCCCGTCACACCCTCACCACCGCTCACCACATCACCCAATCCGTTCAATCCGTTCCCAAATCCGCTGTCAGCGCGCCTTCAATCCCAACTACAGGCACTGCGCTGCCAGCAGGCTCCACTTCCTCCGCCGTCTCCCACACCGGGACAATCGGAAAATACCGCGTAAACACCACATACAGCAGCGCCACCCCCGCAAAACACGCCAGCGTAATCGCCCATTCGGTCAGCGTCGGCAAGTACGACGCCTGCCCCATCACCGTCAGCAGCCGCGGGCTGACCTCGGTCGGGACGATCACAATATACCGCTCCATCCACATCCCGATATTGATCAGCACCGACGCAAACACCATCCACCCGATGCTGTTCTTGCCCTTGAACACAAAGATGAACAGCGGCACCACGAACACCAGGATCGTCATGCTCCAGAACATCGTCGCATACGTCCCGCTGAACTTATCGCTCAGCACCACCATCTCTTCCTTCATGTTGCCGTAGCCGGTCGTCAGGTACTCGGCGATCATCATATACAGCCAGCCCAGCACGAAGGTGATCAGCAGCTTGCGCAGCGAGTTGAACAGGCTCAGCGTCAGCACAGTCTCCAGATGGTAGGCTTTGCGCAAAATCGACAGCACGATCACCACCGCCGCCGTCCCCGACAGGATCGCCCCCAGCAGGAAGAACGGCCCGATCAGCGCCGTGTGCCAGCCCGGCTGCAGCGTCATCCCGAACAGCCACGACACCACCGTATGCACCGTCACCACCAGCATGGTCATAAAGATCGCCATCCCGTCCAGCACCCGCTCCAGCCGGTGATACTGCTCCGGCCGGTAGGCCCAGCCCACCGCCAGGATCTGGTACATCCGCCGCTGCCAGCGCGGCGCATCCGTGATCTTATCGCGCAGCAGCGCAATATCCGGGATCAGCGAAAAGTAAAAGAACACGATGCTCGACAGAAGGTACAGCCCCACCGCCGTAAAGTCCCACAAAATCGGCGACTCGTAGCGCCCGTAGAACAGAATGTTGAAAATCCGCTCCGGCCGGCCCATATCCACCAGGATCGATGCCACGCCAAACGGCAGGCTGAACAGCGTGATTGCCTCCGCCGCCCGTGTCAGTGGCTTGCGCCAGCTCTGCCCGGCAATCCGCAGGATCGCCGAGATAAACGTCCCCGAGTGCGCCAGCCCGATGAAGAACACAAAGTTGGTCAGGTACACTCCCCAGTACACCGGCCGGTTCAGCCCGGTCACACCCAGCCCGACAATAATCTGCCGCAGCCAGACCAGGATGCCTCCCAGCAGCACCACTGCCAGCAGCCCCCACAGCCAGCGGTCGGCCACCGACGGTTTGCGGATCGGCGCCAGGATTTCTTCTTCATGTGGATTGTATAGCTGCATGCTCATCCTCGCCGGCTAACCCTGCTTCAAATAATAAACTTTCGGCTCCGTGCCCAGTTCCTCCAGCAGGCGGAAGGCCCGCGGGCTGTGCGCCAGCTCCGAAACCAGGCTGTTCGGGTCATCCAGATCGCCAAAGTAGCGCGCGTGCCCGGTGCAGGTTTGCACGCAGGCCGGCATATAGTCCGTCGCCTGGAACGTCCGCCCGTCTGCCGCCGCCTGCTCGCGCGCCTTGCGCAGCCGCTGGATGCAGAAGCTGCACTTCTCCACCACGCCCTTCGGCCGCGGCGCCGTCTCGGGATCTGGGTTCAGGTGCGCCTGCAGCCCTTCCGGCCAGCTCGGCGGGTACCAGTTGAAATAGCGCACCGTGTACGGGCAGGCCACCGTGCACATCCGGCAGCCGATGCAGCGCCCGTAATCCACCACCACCAGCCCTTCCTCATTCTTATACGTCGCCTGCACCGGGCAGACCTTGGTACACGGCGGGTTATCGCAGTGCATGCACGGCCGCGGCAGGTAGGTGGTGCGCACATTCGGGTACTCGCCTTCCACAAAGGCCAGCACCTCGTTCCACAGGATCGCCCGCCCCAGCGCCGCCTGGTCCGGCCCGGCCGGCGGCGTATTGTTCTCCATCCGGCACGCCGCCGTACAGCTCTGGCAGGCGAAACACTTATCTAAATCGATCACCATTCCCCAACGGGGCATACCGCTACCTCCTGTTATCGAAACCTGTCAGGTCTCCCGATTACCTGGCACATCAGACAAACCGCCTAGACCTGACAGGTTTTATCACACACTGACTCTGTATAAATCCTCACCCAAAACCTGTCAGGTCTCTTGATTACCCGGCACACCCGATAGCCCGGCAAGACCTGACAGGTTTTACCACTCGCCTATACCTTATAGATCCTCACCCGCACCGGTCCGCTCACCGCCTGGCCTGACAGCGCCTCGCTGCCCGCCACCCCCAACTGCGCCGGGTTCTCACCCACCCACATTTCATCCGGTGAGCCGCGCCCCCACTGCACGCGCGTCATATGCCCCTGTCCCAGCGGCATAAACACCGCATTCGGCCAGATCCCCGGATACAACCGCACCGACGCCTGCACCCGCTCCAGTGCCGACTCCACCCACACCCGGTCGCCATCCACCACCCCCAGCGCCTCCGCCGAGCGTGGGTTGATCTCCACCCACGAATCCCATTTCACATGCCCCTGCAGGCCGATGCATTCCTGCAGCGTCGGCACGATCCCC
>CAIQIV010000757.1 GCA_903871905.1 uncultured Chloroflexota bacterium
AAAGGAGAACCCATGACCCTCAAAGACCTGTTCACCCATTGGGAAGAATCCGTGCAGCATGCCCTGGCCGCCCAATTGAGCCGACCAGATCCCCAGCCGGACGATCTGCTGCAAGCCGCCGGCCTGCACGTGCGCAGCAGCCTCAGCGCCGGGTATAACACCTACCTGAACTGCCCCACCCAGATCTGCCCCAGGACGAGGCGCTGCTGAGCACTGCCGGCCTGGCCGTGCGCAGCGGCGTCAGCGCCGGCGGATACACCTTCCCCCAGTACACCTACGGCTGCACTTAGCGCATCCAAAAGAATAGCCAACCCACCCTCTTGAAAGACGAGCGGCATACATGCCGAAGGAGAACCCATGACCCTCAAAGATCTGTTCACCCATTGGGAAGAATCTGTGCAGCACGCCCTGGCCGCCCGGTTGAGCGGCACCGAACCCCAGCCGGACGATCTGCTGCAGGCAGCCGGCCTGCACGTGCGCAGCAGCCTCAGCGCCGGATATAACACCTACCTGATCTGCCCCACCCAGGTCTGCTCCTATAACCACTAGGAAGCGCACATCCATGTCTCCCAAAGACCTGTTCACCCGCTGGGAAGAATCCGTGCAGCACGCCCTGGCCGCCCGGTTGAGCCAGCCAGGACCCCAGCCGGATGATCTGCTGCAGGCAGCCGGCCTGCACGTGCGCACCGGCATCCTGGCCGGGACCACGGGCAACATCCGCCACCTGTGCCTGCCGCACTGAGCCCCGGCCGCGCCTCTCTCCCCGGCACATGACGCACCTCCCTGGTTCAACCCTGGCCGGCGTGGCGTGGCGCGCAGCCTACCTCTACGAGCGGGCCGCCCCGGCGCAGTTGGAGGCGGCCCTGTCGCCCGAACAGCGGGCGGATCTGGCGGCAGCCATCAGCGACCCGCCCGATCCTGCCCGCCTGGAGACCTACCTGGCCTGGAGCCGGCTGGCTGACGGCGCGGCGGTAGGGACCGCGGAAGGCGGCCTGGCCTTCGACAAGCCCAGGCCGCCCTGGGGCCTCCTGCTCGAGCAGGTCGATCCGGGCGCCGGATGGCCTTTTCCCGAGACCGCGCCCGGCCTGCCGCCGCTGGAACCCCTGCCCTTCCAGGAGCTGCTCTTCCCCTTCACTGCCGTCTTTCACACCCGCCTGGCAGAATCTGCCGGCTGGGAGCGCCTCAGCCTGGCCGCTCAACGCCAGCTCTGCTACGGCCTGCTGCGCTCGCTGGCCGGCCTCTCCCAGGAATACCTGTACCTGGAGTTCCAGGCCTTCCGCTCCGCCCAGCCGTTCGGCGAGCTCAGCCTGCGCCTGGCCCGCCCGGGGTCCGAGCTGCCCACCGGGCTGTACCAGCAGTTCATCCAGCGCACCGCCGCCAGCCTGCCCGCCCTCTTCCAACGCTGCCCGGTGCTGGCGCGCCTGCTGGCTGAGACGACCACCGCCCGCCTGCGCGCCGCCGCCGAGCTGCTGGAGCGCCTGGAGGGCGACCTGCCGCGGCTGGAGGCCTGGCGCCTGGCCCTCCCCGGCGCCCCGGCTGCCCCGCTGGGGCTGGTGGCAGAGTTGCGCAGCCATCTATCCGACAGGCATCACGGCGGGCGCAGCGTGGCCATCCTGGCCTTTGAGAACGGCTGGCAGGTGGTGTACAAGCCGCGCTCCCTGGGCCTGGAGCGGGCATTCAACGCCCTGCTGGACTGGATGAACACCCACGCTGCGCCGTACGACCAGAAGATCCTGGGGGTATTGGAGGGCGAGGGCTACGGCTGGATGGAGTTTGCCCCCTACCAGGAATGCCCGGACGCGGCAGCGCTGAAACGCTTTTACCGCCGCCTGGGGATGCTGCTGGGGCTGTTTTACGTGCTGGAGGGCACCGACTGCCACCTGGAAAACCTGGTCGCCTGCGGCGAATACCCGCTGCTGGTCGACAGCGAGACCCTGTTTCACCCGCAGGCGGAGATGCGGGTAGCCGGCGCCAGCCAGGCTGCCAAGGATGCCTACGTCACCGGCTCAGAGCGCCTGGCGCGCTCGGTGCTGCGCCCCGGCCTGCTGCCCGCCTGGCAGGTGGGGAAAGACCGCCGCGGCCTGTACGACGTCAGCGGGCTGGGGGCCTTTGGCGAGCAGGCGCTGCCCTACCGCTACCCGCGTTTCAGCTACACCAACACCGACGCCATGCAGATGCGCCTGGCGCAGGCCACGCTCACCACCCAGGAAAACGTGCCGCGCCTGGACGGGCAGCCGGCGCTCCTGGAGCAGTACGCCGCCGACTTGCAGGCCGGTTTTACCAGCGTCTACCAGTTTCTGCTGGCCCGGCGCCAGGATCTGCTGGCAGAAAACGGCCCGCTGCAGGCCTTCCAGGGCTGCACGGCGCGCTTCGTCTTTCGTTCCACGCAGGTGTACGCCACCCTGCTGCACGAGGCCGGCCTGCCCCGGCGCCTGCGGGACGGCCTGGACTACAGCCTGGTGCTGGAGCGGCTGCAGCGCGTCTTCCTGCACTTCGACCAGCCGCCGGCGGCGCTGCCCCTGGGGGCCAGCGAGCGCCGCGCCCTGTACGCCCTGGACATCCCCTATTTTGCCGCCCCGGTGGATGGAACAGACCTGCTGTTGGAGGACAGCGCCCGCCTGGAGCAGTATTTCCCTGCCAGCAGCTTCCAGCGCGTGCGGCAGAACCTGGAAGGGTTAGGCCCAGAAGACCTGGCCTTCCAGGCCCAGCTCATCGAAATGTCCCTGCGCTCGCGCCTGGGCGGGGAAGCGCACGCCGTCCCGGCAGTCCCGGCGCAGCCCGGCGCTCCCCTGGACGGGCCGGCTGCGCCCCGCGCGCCCCAGGACCTGGCAGGGCAGGCCCTCTCCCTGGCGCACGATCTGCAGCGGCGCGCCATCCAGGGCGCAGACGGCAGCGCCGCCTGGATCGGCCTGTCTTACCTGCCCGAGGCCCGCCAGCTCCTGCTGTCGCTCTCCAGCCTGGGCCTGTATGACGGCCTGGCCGGCATCGCCCTGTTCCTGGCCGCCGCCTTCCACGCCAGCGGCGGTCCGCACCTGCGCACCCTGGGGCTGGCCGCCCTGCAGCCGGTGCGCCAGGCGCTGGGCAGGCAGGATTTCAGCGAGACGGTGCAGACGCTGGGGCTTGGCGGCGCCACCGGGCTGGGCGGCCTGCTGTACAGCCTGGCGCGCTGCGCCGAATGGCTGGAGGAGGCCAGCCTGCTGGATGAAGCCGTCCAGGCCGCTGCCCTCTTGAGCCAGGAGCAGGTCCAGGCCGACCAGCAGTTGGACATCATCGGCGGGGCCGCCGGCTGCATCCTGGGCCTGCTGGCCGTGCAGCGCGCCCGGCCGGACCCGGCCATCCTGGAGCGCCTGGCCTGGTGCGGACAGCACCTGCTGGAGCGGCAAATCCCGGCTGGAGGGGGCGCCGCCTGGCCGGATATCAGCGGCCGTTTCCTCACCGGCTTCTCGCACGGCGCCGCCGGTTATGCCGTCGCCCTGCTGCGCCTGGCGCGCCTCAGCGGGGAAACGCAGTACCTGCAGGCAGCCCGCCGCGCCCTGGCCTACGAAGACGGGCTGTTCAACCCCCAGGCCGGCAACTGGCCCGACCTGCGCCTCTCCACCTCCCCGGACCCGGCCCAACCCGGCTACGCCAACGCCTGGTGCCACGGGTCCAGCGGCATCGGCCTGGCGCGCCTGGAGGCCCTGCCGGAGTGGGACAGCCCCCAGATCCAGCGCGACCTGCAGGCCGCCCTGGCCGCCACCCGCAGCCTGCTGCAGCACTCGGCTAAGCTGGCCGACCACCTGTGCTGCGGCAACCTGGGGCGCATCGAGCTGCTGTACAGCGCCGGGCTGCGCCTGGGGCAGCCGGAGCTGGTCGATGAAGCCCGCCAGCACGCCGCCCGCCTGGCGCAAAACGCGGCCGCCCTGGGCGGCTTCCGCTTCGAAACCCGGCTGGAGCGCGGCCAGTTCAACCCCGGCCTGTTCAACGGCGCCGCCGGGGTCGGCTACCAACTGCTGCGCCTGTCCGGCCAGCCCGCCCTGCCCGCAGTCCTGCTGTGGGAATGACCATTGTACCTGCTTGAAAAACGAGCGGCATACATACCGAAGGAGAACCAATGACCCTCAAAGACCTGTACACCCAATGGGAAGCAGCCGTGCAGCATGCCCTGGCTGCCCAATTGAGCCAACCCGACCCCCAGCAGGATGATCTGCTGCAGGCGGCCGGCCTGCACGTGCGCGCCGGCGTCCTGGCCGGCTTCGGCTACAACCCCAAGATGACCGTCTATTCGACCTGCGGGGCGAATTGCAAATAAGCGTTTCGCCTGGCATGCGCTTGAGGAGCAAACCATGCAGATAAGAAGTGGAATTCGCGCCGGCCTCGCCGGTGCTGCAGTCGAGCCGCTGGGCGCCGCGCCTGGCCTGGCGTCCGGCCCCGCCGCGTCGTTCCATGTTGCCGCCGGCGCCGCCGCCGCCGGAGAGAAGCTCTCGCTGGATGGGCTGTTCCACAACACGCTGGTGGAGCTCAGGCTGTGGGCCCAGCGCATGCTGCGCAAGTACGGCCTCTCCAGCATGCAGGTGATCGAGACCGACCGCTTCTGGGAACTGGACATGCTGCGCGGCCTGGCCCTGGCGGAAATGCTGCTGGTGCACTTCATCATCACCTGGCTGAGGGTGCTCACCCCGTCCCTGTTCCTGGCCGCCCTCGACCTGTGGCGGGTGCAAAAAGAGCTGGTGATCGGGCTGGGTTCCCTGCTCCTGCTGGGAGGCGCCCTGGCGACCTCCCCCACCCTGGGCGTCTCGCCCGCCGCCCGCCTGTTCGAGCAGCACCCGGCCCTGCGCACCCTGCTGCCGCTGGCCGCCCTGCTGCTGCTCCCGGCGTTGGCCGGCTGGCTGGCCAGCGCTGGCTCGGGGGGCAGCGCCTTCCTGCTGATCTCGGGCATCTCGCTTTCCATCAGCTACGCCCGCCAGGCAGAGCAGGCTGGCGCCCGGCCGCCCTTCAGCGGCTACCTGAAACGCGGCGCCGGGCTGTTCGCCTGGGGGCTGGCCGTCAGCGCCCTGTCCTTCCTGATGCTGCCCGCCCACGCCATCGTGTTTGGCATCCTGAACCTGCTGGGCGCCTCCACCGTGCTGGCGTACCCCTTCCTGGGGCTGCCGGCGCTGGCCAGCCTGGCCAGCGGCCTGGGGATCATGGCCGCCGGGAGCCTGCTCGCCGACCGCATCACCAACCCCGCCTGGCAGTGGCTGGTATCCGTGCCCGCCGCTGCCGAGCGCCTCGATACCCACATGCTGCTGCCCTGGTTCGGAGTGCTGCTGCTGGGCGTCGCCATTGGCAAGCTGCTCTACCCCCAGGGCCGGCGCGCCTTCCGCATGCCGGACCTGTCGGGCTCGAAGCTGGTCGGCCCGCTCCAGTGGCTGGGCCGCTACACCCTGCCCGTTTACCTGCTGCACCTGCCGGTCGTCCTGGCCGGCGCCAGGCTGGCGGGATAACCCCGCCGGCCAGTTATGGAATCACTTCAAAAGGAGAACCCTAAATGACCCACCAGACCTTCACCCACCGCATCCCGGCCCTGCCGCTCAAAACCGGCCTCAAAGCCGGCGCCTGCGAGCCGCCGGGTTGCGGCCTGTGCGAAACAAAAACCCAGTACCAGAACTGCCTGGCTGCTGCAGAAAGCTGCAAACCGCCGGAATGCAACTGCAGCACTCAAGACAGCTACCTCAGGTGCCTGGATTTTGACAAGGCTGCCGACATCCCGCGGTACACAGCCTGAAAGTTTCTCCCAGGCAAAACCCAAGATTCAAACAAGGAAAAGGATGCCCGATGACCCTTAAAGAGCTCATCACCCAATGGGAAGAATCCGTGCAGCACGCGCTGGCAGCCCAACTAACCCATCCGCAGCCCCCAGACGAGAATCTGCTGAACGCCGCCGGGCTGGTGGTGCGCAGCGGCGTCATTGCCGGCGTCTGCCGCTTCACCACGATCAACACCGATTAATTTTTCCCCGCAGAAACTCACAGCCCATAATCTTATATTCTAGAATATAAGATTATGGGCTATAAAACTGTCCGTTTTTCTCACTTTTTCAAAGCCGCTGCAATATCCTTCAGGCGGTGGGCGGCGGAATGGCCGACAAGGTCTCCCGGCCAATCTGGCCCCCGCTCTTTCCCGCTGAACCATTTTTCAGGCACCTCCTGCAGTGCAGCCAGCACATCTTCGTGAACCTGCCTGTGCCAGGCCAGGACCTCCTGGGGGGAGCGGCTGTGCCAGCGTTCGTAAACGAGGTGGTTTCCCTGGTTGATATTGAGCCCTCGTTCTTCAGTGGGGACAGGCTGTCTCCTGGCCGAACGGGCAACGTCGGCCTTCCAATGGGTGATGTGCGCCAGTGCATCCTTGACCGTCCACGGGTCCTTGGATTCAGAGCGGGAGAGCAGCTGATGCCACTCGTCATCGGCCAGGTTGGCAACCAGATGATCGAGAAGCTCAAACTCCTGGATAGTACGCTGGATAACTTCCTCACGGGTGTGACGCATGGGATGGAAAACTCCTTTGCTTTTGCTGCCTGGCAAGAACGACACAAACATAATCCGGTACGATCAAAGTCGGCTGAGGCTCATTATACGATCCTTTGATTACTGGTGCAAAGCATCGATGTTTATTCTTTCTTGTTAATGTGTTATTGACAAATAATTAGCTATATGCTAACATTTAATTGTGTACCGGATCCTCTTCACAAGACAAGCTGCCCGGGCAATGCAGAAAATGCCTCATGAGATGGCTTCCCTTGTTCGTGAAAAGCTTCAAGACATTGCCCGGGATCCGTTTGCATACCACCCCAATGTCACCCGGTTGCAGAACCGTGATGGCTACCGGCTGCGCGCAGGCGATTGGCGCGTGATTTATGATGTTCAAAAAGAAGAAGTGGTCATCCTGGTGCTCAAAATAGCGCCACGCGGTGAGGTGTATCGATGAGTGTACAGGTAATACAACGTAATGGGAAACCGGAGTGGGCAGTTATTCCCTACGCCGACTACTTGCAGTTGGTTGAACAGGCTGAAATGCTGCAAGACAGCCTGGACTACGACCAGGCAAAAGCCGCCGTAGAGAGTGGGGAAGATGAAATCATCCCTGCGGAAGTCGTATATGCCATCCTGGATGGGAAGAGCCCGGTGCTGGCATGGCGTGAAGTTCGCGGGCTGACCCAGAGACAGGTGGCTGAAAAGGCCGGGATCAGCGTGCCTTACCTGTCGCAGCTTGAAGCAGGCAAACGCACCGCCTCGGTAAAATCACTGTCTGCGATCGCCCGGGTCCTGCAGGTGACTTTAGACGACCTGGCCAGGTAAGTACGTTTCAAAAATGCTGCGCAGTTAAGTCCGCTTCCAGCAGCGCGGCGCATAACACCAGGGGGTGCAGCCGTCTTCCAACCTTCGCCCCACAGGCTTGAGCCGGTGGCCCTCTCCAGGCAAGCTGCAGCCCGGCCCAAACCCGTTCCTGCCCGGTTCTCGCGCGGCACAAAATGTTGTACAATTGCAGCGAGCATTGGCGCGCGCTTCATCCTGCCTGCCTTCCAGTGCCCATCCAAAAGTGAAACAGACCCAAAACGGCGCAGAGCGCAGTCCCCGGCCGGCCGCTGCCAGCCGCACCAGTACTTTGCGCTTCAATATAAGGAGATATCATGGACAAAAGTAGATTCGCAGCCATCTTAGGTGTATATGGCAAGCCGGCCGACCGCTTCATGGCCGGCGGGTACAAGGGCGCCGCTCCCGACGTCTTCGAGCGCCTGAAACTGGCCGCCGCCGGCGGCCTGGTGCGCGGCGTGGAGCTGATCGAGGGCGAGAAAGAGGACATCCACAGCGGCAACTACAAGCAGGTCAAGGCCGCCGCCAGCGACCTGGGCATGAGCATCTGCGCCGTCAACCCCAACCTGTGGGGTGAGATGCAGTGGGGCGGCGGCACCCTGGGCAGCAGCGACGCCCGCATCCGCTCCCAGGCCGTCGACCGGGTCAAGCGCGCCATGGACCTGGCAGCGCAGGTCGACTGCGACTACGTGGGTATCTGGCCCGGCCAGGACGGCTATGACTACCTGTTTGAGGCAGACTACCAGAAGATGTACGACTACTGGGTCGAAGGCGTCCAGCAGGCGGCGGACAGCAACCCGGCGGTCAGGCTGGGGCTGGAGTACAAGCCCTACGAGCCGCGCACCCATTCCTTCCTGGACACCACCACCAAGACCCTGCTGGTGCTCAAGGACATCGACCGGGCCAACGCCGGCCTGACCATGGACGTGGGCCACGCCATGTACGCCCACGAGAACCTGGGCGAGGCGGTCTCACTGGCGCAGCGCTGGGGCAAGCTGTTCCACCTGCACCTGAACGACAACTACGCCGATTGGGACTGGGACCTCAACTTCGGCTCGGTGCACCTGTACGACTTTATCGAGATGCTCTACTGGCTCAAGCGCACCGGCTACCAGGGCTGGACCTCCATCGACATCTTCACCTACCGCACCGAGGCCGCCGCCTCGATCGACGAGAGCCTGCTGTGGCTGCAGGCGATGAGCGACCTGATCGATCGCGCCGGCATGCCGGCCTTCGACGAGCTGATCGCCGCCTCCGACCCGATCGCCGTCTCGCGCTTCATGCGCGGCCTGCTCTTCCCGGCAGCCTGAGCCTGCTGAAGGCAAGGAACCAAACCGTCCACGAATATCGAATAGCGCTTGGTTTTATTCGTGAAATATTCGAGGACGGTTTTCTCCTGTGATGGATCGAGGTACCCACATGTCACAATACCTGGCTTTTGACCTGGGCGCATCCAATGGGCGCTGCATCCTGGGACGCTTCGACGGCAGCCGGCTGGAGCTGGAGGTGATGCACCGCTTCGAGAACTACCCGGTGGAGCTGCACGGGCACTGGTTCTGGGACATCCTCAAGCTGTACGAAAACATCAAAACCGGCCTGCTGCGCGCCCGCCGCGAGGCCCCGGGCGGGTTTGCCGGCTTCGGGCTGGACACCTGGGGCTGCGATTTCGCCCTGCTGGACAAGGCCGGCAAGCTGGCGGCCAACCCCTACTGCTACCGCGACCCGCACACCCGCGGCATCTACACCGAGGCCTTCGCCCGCGTGCCCAAGGAGGAGATCTTCCGCCAGACCGGGCTGCAGTTCATGGAGCCCAACAGCCTGTTCCACCTGCTGGCGCTGCACATCCACGATGACCCGGTGCTGCGCATCGCCGCCACCTACCTGCAGATCCCTGACCTGCTGCACTACTGGCTGACCGGGGTGATCGGCTGCGAGTACACCGATGCCAGCACCTCGCAGATGCTGGACGCCCACAGCCGCGACTGGGCCTGGCCGCTGATCCGCGGCATGGGGCTGCCCGAGCAGATCTTCCCGCCCATCATCCCCACCGCCAGCATCCTGGGGCCGCTGCGCCCGGCGCTGGCCGATGAGCTGCGGCTGGGCAAGACGCCGCTGATCGCCTCGGCCACGCACGACACCGCTTCGGCGGTGGTGGCCACCCCCACCGCCGGCGGGCGCTTCGGCTACCTCAGCTCGGGCACCTGGGGCCTGCTGGGCACCGAGATCGACGCCCCGCTGATCACCCCTGCCTGCCTGCAGTACAACTTCACCAACGAGGGCGGGGCCTTCAACAAAATCCGCCTGCTGCGCAACATCGTCAACCTGTGGTTTGTCCAGGAGTGCCAGCGGCAGTGGTCGCTGGAGGATGAGCAGCTTTCCTGGGACGACCTGATCGGCCTGGCCTCAGCCGCCCCCGCCTTCACTTCGCTGATCGACCCCAACGCCCTGGAGTTCCTGGCGCCGGGGAACATGCCCGCCCGCATCCAGGCCTACTGCCAGCGCACCGGGCAGCCGGCCCCCGAGGACAAGGGCAGCCTGCTGCGCTGCGTGCTCGAGTCGCTGGCCTTCGAATACCGCCACACGCTGGAGCAGCTCAACGAGGTGACCGGCGAGCCGCTGGAGGCAATGCACATCATCGGCGGCGGCTCGCGCAACCGCCTGCTCAACCAGTTCGCCGCCGACGCCATGGGCATCCCGGTCATCGCCGGCCCGGCGGAGGCCACCGCCATCGGCAACATCCTGACCCAGATGGTGGCCACCGGCGAGCTGGCCTCGCTGGAAGAGGCCCGGGCGCTGGTGCGCGCCTCCTTTGAAACCGAGACCTTCCTGCCCGCCCCCCCGGCGCACGCCGGCTGGGACGCCGTCTACCCCCGCTATCTGCGCCTCCTCTGACCTTGACTCATAGGATTGGCATGGTGAAAATCACGCCAATCCTATCCTCCCATAAATCCCGGCTCCAAACTAATAACAATTGCCATTGACATTTGCCAATCCGTGGTATAATGCCTGCAGCGCCGATCCCGGCGCTGCGCACCGCAGGGTCAGGAGGACAGCCCTGGTTTTGCGCCTGGACCCCATTATTTGAAGGAGAACCGTTCATGGACACAATGAACGAACTGATCGCTTATGTCGGGCAAAAGATGTTTGAGCGCCGCCTGACTGACTTTTCCGGCGGCAACGTCAGCGCCCGCCAGGGCAGCCGCATCTACGTCACCCCGCGCTATGCCGGGTCAAAATACCACTGGAACCTCAAGCCGGAGCAGGTGTTGAGCAGCGAGCTCGACAGCGACGAGCTGCTCAGCCACCCTGAGTTCTCGCGCGAGGGCAAGGCGCACCTGGGCATCCTGCGCGCCTATCCCATGGTAGGCGGCATCATCCACGCCCACTCGTTCAACATCCAGCCCTTTGTCGCCGCCCGCCGGCCGATCGAGCCGGTGCTGGAGGCCACACAGAAGTTCGGGGTGATCAACCTGGTGGAGCACCACCCGGCGCACTCCGCCAGGCTGGCTGAGGTGATCGTCGCCGGCTTCCAGGGACAGGAAGAGCGCATCCAGAAGCAGGCCGCGGCGCTGCTGATCCCCACCCACGGCATCTTCGTCGCCGCCAAGGACCTGCTCAGCGCCCTGGACGCCCTGGAGCGCATCGACTGGAACTGCTGGTGCATCATCGCCGGGCGC
>CAIQIV010000758.1 GCA_903871905.1 uncultured Chloroflexota bacterium
GCCGATGTAGGTGACGTGCCCGCCGGCCCGGGCGGCAATGCTTTTGGTGACCGAGGCGTCCACCGAGGTGATGGAGACGATCTCATCCACCGGCAGGCGGCGTTTCCAGGCCACAAACTTGGCGGCGTCCTGCGCCATCCCACCGCCCAGCCCCACCACCAGGTCCACCTGCGGCAGGCTGCGCTCCATGGCTTCCAGGCTGTACCAATCCAGGTCGCGCATGAAGAGCACGTGCTCTGGCAGGCGGGTAAAGCGCTCCTTGACCAGCGGCCACAGCTCCTCCATGGTAATCAGCACGTACTCTTTTTCCGGGGGGGTGTACTTCTCCAGCAGGTCGCCGCCGTAGTAAAGGGTGGGGACCTTGAAGGGCAGCGCATCGGCAGCGGGCTGCCGGGCTGCGGGGGTGAAGAGGGTAAACTGCGGCTGCTCCTCGCCCGGCCAGATGGTCTGCAGGATGCCGCGCGCCTGGTTGTAGCTCTTGACCAGCAGGTTAGACATCAGAGCGCGCAGCGCTTTGTCCCGGTCTCCCTCGGCAATGGCCTCAGCCGCCTGCATCTCATAGGCGCAGTTCTGGGCGATCAGCGCCTGGACGAAGGGTGGGAAGACCGGGGGCCGCGATCCATGGATCTCGCCGTTCACGATGGAAACCGGGAGCTCCACGATCGCTTCTGGCGGCAGCCAGGGGAAGGTGTCCCCATTGTCCACACTGAGCACCATCTCCAGGGTTTTCTTCTCGGCGAAAGCCAGCAGCGCCGGGACCACGATCTTTTCATACCAGGCTGCCCCACGGCGGGCCAGCATGGTCAGCGGGTCTCCGGGCTTCCAGGCGCGGAAATCCTGCAGCATGCTCTCAGAAAGCTGCATCAATTGGTGGGCACGGATGGCGCGCCCTTCGGTCTCCGCCAGGATGCGGTCCGGGTGGAAATAATACTTGTGATACAGGGAGGGAATCACCCCCAACGAGCGCACCAGCTCCGGGTCAACCCCCAGCCTGGGCAGCTCGTGAATGCGGCGCAGCGCCTCCGGCAGCAGGTCCTGCCCCTGGTAGTGGATTCCGGTTACCCAGCCGAAATGGTGCATCCCGCCCACTTCAAAGTCCATCTCGGCGGCCCTGCGATTGAACAGCTTAGCCAGCATGTCCATCAGCGCCACCGGGGAATCGCAGGTGCCCACCACGTTGACTTTGGAGAAGCGGCGAATGGCATACTGGATCACACTGCTGGGGTTGGTCAGGTTGAGCACCAGAGCCTGCGGGGCATACTGCTCGATCGCCTGGCACAGCTCCAGCACCAGCGGGATGCCGCGCCGCGAGTTGTTGAAACCGCCCGGGCCGACCGTCTCCTCGCCCGGGATGCCAAACTGACGAGGGAAGGTTTCATCTACGGCGCGCCCCTCCAGGCCGCCGGCGCGCACCTGGTTGAGGCAGAAATCCGCCCCTTGCAGCGCCTGCTCCAGATTGGTGGTGGTAAAGGTGCGCACATCCAGCCCCGGGGTGGCCTGGAGGATGGCATCCGAGACCTGTTTCACCAGGCCCAGGCGCTCTTCGTCGCGGCCGTGGAAGACCAGGTCGTAGGCAGCCTGCGCCCCCATGCGCCCCATCACCTGGACCAGGATGGGGGTGCCCAGGGCGCTGCCGCCGAGAACGGTGACCCGGATGCGCCCGCTCATGCAATCCCCCCGCCAGTACCAGCAAAGAAGTCATGGATTGCGCTTGAGACAGATTCGATCTCAGCCTGGCTGATCTCCGGGAAGAGGGGCAGGTTGAGCAGCTCATTGGCGCAGCGGAAGGCAACGGGGACATCCGCCGGGCTGTACTCCAGGTACTGGTAGCAGGGCTGCAGCGGCACCGGTGTGGCGTAGACCTTCTGGGTCTCGATGCCGCGCTGCGCCAGGAAGGTCACCAGCGCGTCCCGCTGTGCGCAGCGGACAGTGTACATATAGTACACGTGGCGCCCCCACTCCGCCTCCTGAGGCGTCTCCAGCGGCAGGTCCGCCAGCAGGCGGGTATACAGGGCAGCCACCCGGCGGCGGTCCTCAATCCAACGCTCCAGGTGGCGCAGCTTAACCCGCAGTACGGCTGCCTGCACCGGGTCCAGGCGCTGCTGCTGTCCGACTACCAGGTGGGTGTGTTTGACCTCCTGCCCCATGTAGCGCAGCACGCGAATGCGCTGCGCCAGGTCGTCATCGTTGGTGACAATGCCGCCTCCGTCGCCATAGGCACCCAGCACCTTGGAGGGGTAAAAGCTGAAAGCCGCCGCATCGCCCAGGGCCCCGGTGCGCCGCCCGTGATAAGTGGCGCCATGGGCATGCGAGGCGTCCTCCAGGACCAGCAGGTGATGGCGGCGGGCCAGTTCCATCAGCGGGTCCATATCCACCGGATGCCCATACATGTGCACCGGGATGATTGCCCTGGTCCGCGGGGTGATCTTCGCCTCCACCAGGCTGATATCCATGTTGGTGTAACGCGGCTCGATGTCCACGAACACCGGCTTAGCACCGGTGTAATTGATGGCAAAAGAGGTGGCAACGTAGGTGTTGGCCTGGGTGATCACCTCGTCCCCAGGGCCGATCCCCATCGCCAGCAGCGACAGGTGCAGCGCCTCGGTGCCGTTGCTGATGCCGATGCAGTGCCTGGCGCCGCAGTAGGCGGCAAACTCTTTCTCAAAGGCCTCCAGGGCAGGCCCCAGGGTGTACTTGCCGCTGGGGAGCACGCTGTCGATGGCCGCGGCAATCTCCCATTTTATCTGCTGGTACTGGCGGGTAAGATCTTCGGCTGGAATTTGGATAATAGGTGCAGTCATAGGTTCTTTCTCGAATGGATTCAAGGGCTCAATGCCGGAAACGGCTGACATGAAAGGTGATGTAGTCGCTGCGGTGATAATCCTTGGAATAGATGATGGCAGCGCCATCCTGGTCATAATTCACCTGCTCCAACAGGATCCAGGGAATGGATTTTACACCGATTGCCAGGCGGTTAATAAAACCGTCCGCCATCACGGCGCGAATAGTGGCCCGGGAGTGGATCAGGGAAATACCGCATTCTTCCTGCAGGTATTCGACCAGCGAACCTTCAAAGATCTGGGGGTCGATAGCCTCCGGGATGCGGCTGCGCGGCAGGATATCGATGGAACAGATCACCGCGACATTTTCGGCAAAACGAATGCGTTCCAGGCACAGCACCCTGGCGCCAGGCTCCAGGTTCAGGCTGGCAGCCACCTGGGGATCGGCAGGGACTGTGCTGACCGAAACCACTCGGGTGGTGACGTGAATACCGTAATCCGCAAGCATTTCGGTGCCGCTCTGCAGCCGGGTGATATCAAACTTGTAATCACTGGGGGTACCCACCAGGAAGCGCCCGGTTCCATGACGGGTGCGCAGGATGCCTTCTTCTTCCAGCAGGTGCAGGCCTTCACGCAGAGTGGAGCGCGAGACAACCAGCAGGTCCATCAGCTCATTTTCAGTGGGGATCTTGTCACCAGGCTTGTAATCTTCCTGGGATAGGTAATCGAGGATTTCAGTCCGGATTTGGTAGCGGAGCGGTTCAGCACGTCGTCGAATAACCATCGATCCTCCACAAGCAGCGGCAAACAGTTGTAGGACGTCGGTTGTCTGATGACCAATAACTTTTTAGATTATAACAAATCTCCGGGGCAGATGTCAATAAGCAATTAATAAAAACCGCCGCAAACCTTGCACAGCGTCTGCGGCGGCTTCTTCAGGTCTTGCGATGTACCACCTGGGTTATTTATTCATTTCTTGATATACGGCAAGAACACCTTGGGCTGGTCATCATTCAGGATGTAACCGGTGGCTCCCCCACCCAGGATACTGACCGGGCTGGCGTTGGTGATCTGCACCCCAAAATTTTCATCCTGCTCGAACACATTATCCCCAAAGATGGGCACCTGGAAAGTCTGCGCTACCTGCCCAGGGGTAAAGAGCAGCGAACCGCTCACCGGGGTGAAATCGACGTCCGGCGTGGCAAAGGTCCCGCCCACCCCCGAGTAGGCTGAATAGTCCACGCTGACCGCAAAGGCTGCCGCCCGGGTGAGGGTTACGGTGAAAACCGCAAAGGTGGTTCCTGTGTTCCCCTCTACCACGGAGGCCCCCGATTCCAACGAGACCTGGGAAATATCATCATCGGTGATCGTACCCACCCCCGCTCCATCCACCAGGTTAGCGTTGACCGGCGCACTCAGGCTGACCTGGAAGGTCTCTCCTGCCCCCTCGTCCACCAGGTCAGGGAAAATATCCACACTGAGGGTCTTGGAGATCTCCCCAGGAGCAAAGACCAGCGTGCCGGCGGCTGCGCCAAAATCACTGTTAACGGTGGCTGAGCCATCCTGCGTGGTGTAAGTCACGCTCACCGGCTGGGAGGCAGCCGGTGAGAGACTGACCACGAAGTGAGCCTGGGTTATCCCGCTGTTTCCCTCGTTGAGCGTGACATCTCCGATGGACAATGCAGACAGCCCATCATCATCCACGATCGTCCCTTCCCCCTGGCCATCCAACACATCGGCGTTGACCGGGCTGGAGAGGATGACAAAATAGTTCTCATCCGCCTCATCCTGAGTGTCCCCTACTACAGGAACACCGATGGATACCAGGGTGTCACCAGGATTGAAGGTCAGTGTGCCATATTGGGTCAGGTAATCGCTGCCCGCAGCGGCGCTGCCCTGGGTGGTGGTAAATTCCACGGTGACCACCTGGCTGCTGGCAGGGGTGAGTGTAATGTCAAACGCAACCACCGTTGTACCGCTGTTCCCCTCCATTACACTGGCGTCGCTCACCGAAAGCTGGCTGCGCACTTCAACCGAGCCTATATCGCAGACCGCACCGCCGGCGCCATCTCCATCCACTGGACGGGGAGAGCCGCGCTGGTCAACCAGGGGGCAACCGCTGTTATCGCCACCGTCAATAGCCGCGCTGCCAGGCAGCAGGGCAAAGGTAAGGGTTGGGCCACCGTAATCGCCCAACGGCGCCAGCAGGGGCTCGCTGGACTGCAGGTCACCAACCTGGGTAAAGCTGCAGAATGCATCGCTGGAGAGATTGTGACCCAGCGAGCTCCAGGTCGGCCCGGACAGGCACTGGCGCCCGTCATTGTTCGCCACAATGGAATTCTTGATGGAAAGCACAGCACTATCAAGAATAACCACGCCTCCATATCGCGTCCCCGCTCCCACGACTTTATTCCCGGAAATGGTGCTGTTCAGGATAAACACCCGCGCCAGGCTGCTGCTGGCTGCCATTGCGCTGTAATTCGGAGCGGTATTGCCGCTGAACGTCGAGTTGGTCACTGTCAGGGCGCCATGTTCCACCAACACCCCGGCCGCATAGCCGTCTGCCAGGTTCTCCAGCAAGGTGGAAGATTGGATCTCCACCTTACCCCCCGTGACCTGGAGCCCACCTCCCGTGAAATCAGCCTTGTTGCCCTGCAGGGTCGCATCCTGCAGTACTACCTGCCCGGTGCTGTATAAACCGGCGCCGCTGAAAGCCTGGTTGCCCTGCAGGGTGGAGTGGGTGAGTGTCATGACGCTGCTGATCCACCCCATCAACCCGCCGCCGCCGCTGGCGGTGTTGCTGAGCACCACGCTGTTTTCCAGGGTCAGCTGGCCGTTGTTAAAAATCCCGCCGCCGTACTGCTCAGTGGTGTTGCTGAACACTTTGACCGACTGCAGCTTCAAGCGGCCATAATTGATAATCCCACCTCCGTACTGGTTCCCAGATACGCTGCCGTGACGGATGGTCAGGTCTGAGATGGTCAGGGTCTGCACGCTGGAACTCTGTAAGACACGATAGCTGTGCGCCCCATCCAGGAAGGTCTGGTCCATCCCGGCTCCGATGATGGTCAGGGATTTACCGATATCCAGGGCTTCCGCATAGCTGCCGGCAGCTACCTGGATGGTGTCACCATCGGCAGCTTTAATCACCGCCCCACCCACCGTCAGGCAGGCATTTAACGGTGAGAGGCAGGAGTTCGTATCCAATCCACTGGTAGAAACGTACCAGGTCGCGGCAGAATTGGCAAAGCCGGCAGCCCGAGACGACTGGGTCAGGATGATAAAAAACAGGATCAGCAGGACGGCAGGGCTTAACAGGGAGAACAGAATACTCGGAAAGGGAGATGGTCTTTTCATAGAATTCCTCCAATAGGCTACAAGGAGAGGCAGCAGCTCTTGTTGGCTCAGGCCAGGTCCGGATATATTATACCTATATTATCTTATAGGTTATATTTATATTCTATCGAATTTTGTATCGATTGACAAGGGAAATTGGAAATTTGCCATTGACCGGGAGAGGATCTTGGGATATACTTTAGACATCAGATATCTGATGTCTAAAGAGTATCCATCCATGCCCTCTTCCCGCCAATCCCGTCCCCGCCGCTATGAAATCCGCCAGGCCATCCTGGATTTTATCGCCCAGCAGGGCTACAAGCCCGGCGACCAGCTGCCCTCCGAACAGGAACTGGGCGAAATCCTGGGCGTCAGCCGCTTCAGCATGCGCGAGGCGATCCACCTGCTGGAGGAGGAGCGCATCATCAACACCCGCCACGGCACCGGGCGTTTCCTGGCTGCCGCCCCCGGCAGCTTTGACATCGACCTGACCACGCTGCAAAGCGTGACCGAAATGCTGGCAGGTTACCAGATCGGCGGGGAGAACGCGCTGCTGCGCGTCGAGCGCCGCCGCGCCGACGAGACCATCGCGGGCAGCCTGCGCCTGCAGCCCGGCGAAGCGGTTGTGACCATCAGCCGCCTGCGCTATGCCGGAAAAATCCCCATCATCTACTCGCAGGATATCCTGCCGGAAAAGCTGCTGCCAGCCGGCTGGAAAGACGAGGACTTCACCGGCTCGCTGTTCGATTACCTGCAGGGCTGCGGCATCGTGCTGGATAACTCCCAGGCGGTGATCCGCACCGCCATCCTGGGTGAGGAGGAAATCCCTTTCACCCATGACCCCACCACGCCGTGGATCCTGCTGGAGCAGGTGATCTACGACCAGGATAACAAGCCGGTCATCCTGTGCAAGGATTACCACCGCGGCGACTATATCTCTTTCCATGTGCGCCGCTTCCGGCGCTGAGACTATCCAGGGACACCGGATGACCGTTATCAGCGATTTGCTTCTGGGCATTGACATCGGAACACAGGGGGTGAAGGGCGTCCTGGTCACCCCGCGCGGCCAGGTGCTTGCCGAGCAGCTGCTTGAACAAAGCTGCGTTTACCCCCACCCCGGCTGGGCGGAGCACGATATGTTGCAAAACTGGCAGCGCAACCCCCAGGCAGTGATCCGCCGCCTGCTGCAGACCGAGGGCGTGCGCCCGGAGCAGGTCAAGGGGGTATTTGTGGATGGGCTGCACCCCAACTTTGGCCCAACGGATGCCAAAGGCCGCCCGCTGCGCAACGCCATCCTGTACTCAGACAACCGGGCGGTGGAAGAGCTGGAACAGATCAACCGCGACTTCGGGCTTAAGCTGACCAGCGAGGAGCTGACCCCCAAGCTGGTGTGGTTCCTGCGCCGCGAACCCGAGCTTGCAGCTCGCCTGGCGATGATCTTCGATGCCGCCCAATACTTTATCTACTGCCTGACCGGCGCCTATGTCACCGACACCATCTCGGTCGGCGGCTGGGGCGCCATCTATCATTCGCCGTCTGCCAGCTGGAAACCAGACGCCTGCGCCCACCTGGGCATCCCGCTGGACAGGCTGCCCCGGGTGCACCCGCCGCTGGATATCGTAGGGGAGGTCACCCGCCAGGCAGCCGAAGAGACCGGGTTGAAAGCCGGCACCCCGGTGATGGCGGGCACCAATGACGTCACCGCCTCCACCATCAGCACCGGCGCGGTGCGCACCAGCGAGGCCGCCGTGTATTACGGCACCGCGGGGCTGCTGCCGGTGATGAAGATGGACATGGAGTATGCGGTGCGCCTGCCTTATCCGGTGGAAGAGAGCGGCAAACGCCCCCAGGACGGCTACCTGTTCGATTATCCCGCCTACTGCCTGACCACCGGTGACGGTGTGCGCTGGTTCCGCGACGAGTTCGGCCGCCTGGAGCACCAGGCAGAGCAGGCCGAAGGCGGCCCCAGCGCCTATGCGCGCTTTGACCGCCTGGCTGAGGCTACCCCGGCAGGGGCTGAGGGGCTGGTGTTCCTGCCCTACCTGCTGGGCCAGCGCAGCCCGGAGTTCAACCCGCACGCCAGCGGGGCTTTCTTCGGCATCCGCCGCCAGCACACCCGCGGCCACTTCTTCCGCGCCATCCTCGAGTCCTGGGGGTTGACCATCCGCTACGGACTGGAGACCTATTATCCCCAGGGACATCCCCTGCAGCGGCTGATCGCCACCGGCGGCGGGGCGAAGAGCCGGCTGTGGCGCCAGATCGTGTGCGACATCAGCGGCCTGCCTCAGGAATATGTGCCCAACGCCGAAGGCGCCCTGGCTGACGCTTACCTGGCCGGCATGGCGTTGGGCTGGTTCAGCGACTTTTCAACCTTCCAGCAGGAGTGGATCCAGGTGAGCGAAGTGATCCAACCCGACCCCGCTGTGAACCACTACTATTCCAGCGAGGTCTATCCCCAATACGTCAAGCTGCACCGGTTGATCCGGGGCAATCATTTATGAGCCGCACCCTGTGTGGACCAATATCCAAGGAGAAAAATAACATGTCGAAATTAGCATTATTTGGAGGAACACCGGTCTTCAACCCGGCTGCCAGGCCGCTGGAGGACCGCTGGCCGGAGAGCAGCCCCGAAGATATGGCTGCGGTGGAGCGCGTCTTCGCCAGCGGCGAGTTCCTGGGCATCCATCACCCCGAAATTGAAGCCCTGGAAAAGGAGCTGGCCGAATATTTCGGCGTCGATTATGTGCTTGCCATGGGCAGCGGCACCGCTTCGCTGCACGCCGCCGTGGCGGCCGCGGGCGTCAAGCCCGGCGACGAAGTGATCGTCCCGGCGCTGACCTTCCTGGCCTCGGCCTCAGCCATCCTGCACCACGTGTGCATCCCGGTGTTCGCCGATATCGACCCCATCACCTTCAACATCGACCCGAAATCGGTGGAGAGCAAGATCACCAACCGCACTCGGGCGATCATGGCGGTGGACCTGCACGGGCTGCCGGCGGATTACGAAGCCCTGCGCAAAGTCGCCGACAAGCACAACCTGGTGATCATCGAGGATGCGGCGCACGCCATGGGCGCCACCTACAAGGGCAAGAAAGCCGGCGCCCTGGCGGATGTGGCCGGCACCAGCCTGATGCCGGTCAAGCAGCTCGCCACCTGCGGCGAGGGCGGTATCTTCTTTACCGACCGCCCTGACTTCTACAACCGGGCAAGCATGGTGCGCTCATTCGGCGAGGTGATCCAGAAGGACAAGCCGCGCGCTTATAACGCCTTCACCCTGGGCTGGAACTACCGCATCAACCCGATCATGGCGGCTTACCTGCGCAGCCAGGTCAAACGCCTGGACCACTATACGGAGCTGTTCACCAGCAACGGCAACTACCTGAGCGAAGGCCTGCGCAAGCTGCCCGGGCTGATCCCCCCCTTCATCCCCGAAGGCAGCACGCATGTCTATCACATGTACCGCATGACCTTTGACCCGGCGGCTGCCGGGCTGGATATCAGCGCCGGCCGCTTTGCCCGCGCCGTGGAAGACGCCATGGCTGCCGAAAAGCTGCCCCTGCGCCTGTACCAAAACGCCCCCATCCCCGGCCAGGCCATGTTCCGCACCAAGGAAGGCTTCGGCGACGGTGTGCCCTGGTCTCTGCCCGGCACCAATGAGATCAACTACGACATCGAAGACTACCCGGTCACCCTGCAGGTGCTGGAAACCACGCGCTGCCTGGGTAAGAACGGCTCAGCCGGCCCGTTCTACTTCCGCAACCGCGAAACCATGGACCTGTACCTGGAGGCCTTCAATAAGATCTGGGATAACCTGGACGAGCTTGCCAGCTATGCGCAGCAGATGGCCTACGAAGTGCCCTGGACCATCCTGGCCCCCTCTACCCGCGGCAACTGGGTGGTGGTAACCCCCACCAAGCAGGAAGAAGACTAGCCTTAACTTTGCAATCCGGGATGTTGCCCTTCCAGGCTTCGGGTGGCCTGGAAGGGCACTTTTTTTCTGCACCGGGGTGGGCGGCTACTGCACCTCGACCGCAGTGTACTGCTCGTAGATATTGCCGTCGTAGTCTTCGGCAATAAACCCTACCACGTACGGCCCCGCCGGCGCCTGTTCCGTCTCCCAGGTAAAGTTGGTCTCGCCAAAGGTCAGGGTGCCGCCCTCCTCATACACCACCGTTGCCTCGCCATTCTCCGTCTGGGGAAGCTGGATGCGTGTGGCCAGGATAGTAAACTGGTCTCCGGTTTCAGGAGTGACCTCGTAAGGCTCGCCCGAGCCGTTCGGCCCCATGAAGGCATATACCTGCTGCAGCTCCCCATCCTGGAAGTTCAAAATCGCTTCCAGCGGGTCGGAACCGTCGGCAAATTTATAGATGCCATAGACGGAGTAAGTCGAGGAGACATCCGGCGCGCCGTAGTCATACGGTTCAAAGAGCGCCAATTCGGAGATTTTACCGTCATTGATCCCCATCACGGTTGGCGTCCACTCCCACTGCACATCCACGGTGTTGCCGTTTCCCCAATCCGGATAATATACGCCATCGATCTCCTTGGAATTCTCGGCAAAGATATAATCCTGGTCAATGACCAGGATGGAGTCGCTGGCTTCATCGTAATAGCCGACAAAGGTGTAGATGTAGCCGATCTTATCCCCGGTTACCTGGGCGGAGATGGTGACCGGGGCATCAGCGGTGGTTGTCTCCGCCGACTGGTTAATGGCGCCAATCTGGATGGCGCCGGTGCCGGGAGAAGTGTAGTTTGGATCCGCCTGGGCTTCGGTGACCGTCTCAGGCTGCGGCTCAAAATTGGCGCCGGTGTAAAAGTGCGCCAGGAACTCATCCCAGTTTGACTGCTTTGCCAGCGTGTTGATGTTGTGGACATACACCTTTGAAACCACGCCATCCTCGCCGATAAAAGTCTGCGAGGCGGGGAAGAAGATAGTGATCCCCGTCGAGCCCGGCCGGCCTGTCCCGTGCATCTCATCGACGAGCGCCGTTTTCACAGCCGCTTTCAATTGATCCACTGCTGCCGTGACCTGCTCATTTTCAGCCTCCTGAGCCAGCAGTTGGGCAAAATTGACCAGGTCGATAAAAGACGGCGGAGATCCTTCGCCAAAGATGGTGGTGTAAGATTGGGCATAGGTGCGCGCTTCGGCTACCCGGGCATTGTCGACGCTCGTCATGGCGCTCACCAGGTTGTCCAGGGCCTGCAGGATGCCAGGCAGGGCGGAGAGATCCAGCGCCGAAAGGGTGACGCCTCGGCCCAGCTCACTGGCTACATCCTGCGCCGGCGCCACGCCGGCTGAACCGGCGCGCAGCCCCAGGTACTCGGCGCGCAGCGCATCATCCACAATGCGCTGATCCTGACGGATGTAACCACTCAGAATTGCCTTGGCCAACCCGGCGCCGTCCATCTGGGGGTCCGCAGTGAGCTGGCCGAGGAAATCGGTATAGGCATACCCCACGGCAGGGATGGTCTCTTCGGAAGCCACCGCATAGCGGGCAAAAGGGGCTACCATGGCATACACCTCGAGCTGGGCCATCAGGCAGGCGTCAAAGCCGATCAGTTCGAACTTCTCCACCCCGGTATCCTGCTGGATCTGCTGCAAGGCGCTCTGCATCTGGGACAGGGTCATGGTTGCGCCCTCCAGTGGGTCAGGGTCGCTCCACCCGCCGGTCCAGCCGCCGCCGTGGTCAGACAGGATCAGGGCATACTTCTGGGCCGGGTAGTTTTGCACTGCCCAGTCCACGAAGTCCACCAGAGTCTGCGGGTCAGACATGTTGGCCTCCCCCAGGTCGGCGATCTCCTGGGAGGCGATATGCCCCATGTCCTGATCCTGGGTAATGTAGAAGCGCTTGGTAGAGGTCCAGTCGCCGTCTCCGTCAAAAGCGCCTTTGTAGCGGTCGACCTGGGCGACAATGTTGACCTGATCGGTAGAGCCAACCCGCTCGGCTTCGTTCGCATCGATGAAGATATCCTGTTCCAGCACATCGTCATCGGCATCCTGGTAAAGAATCACCGTCCAGGCTGCGCCAGAGCCCCCCGCAGCGGCAGGCGGCTGGGTGGCAGCTTTGGCAGGCGCTTCGGTTCCCGCCGCGGGCTGCGCTTCTTCGGTCGCAAGCAGGACTTCTGCAGCCTGGGTTTCAGTTGCAGTCTCAGCGTTCTCTGCAGATGGCTCCTGCGTGGCTGCTTCAGCCGGACCCTGCTGCTCCGTTTCAGCCTGCGGCGCCGGGCTGCTGGCTTCCGGCTCCTCCCCGCCGCAGGCAGACAGCAGCAGGGACAGGATCACAGCCAGGAAAAAGAACGTTTTAATGCCGCGTGACAGCTTGGAATTGAACATCGATGCGCATCCTTTCCACACATAAATTAAAGACAAACAGGGGTCTCGTCTCCAGCAGCGCAGGCTGCCAGAGACCTTTCAATATTACCATAAAATGGTATATTATGATAATATTTATCCGATAACGCTATGATGCCTCGCCGTACAAAACCGGATAAACAGCCAGGCGGTGAAAGCCGGTCTTTTCAGCGATCGCCAGGGATGGCAGGTTGCTCTGCCAGGCCTCCCAGTAGCATTCCAGCCCGGCATCCAGGCAGTGACTGGCAAACGCACTGGCAGCCAGGGTGGCCAGGCCAAGCCCCTGGTGATCCGGCAGGGTCTCGATGCTGGCCGCGGTGGCAGCCGGGCTGGAGTATTCGGCGGTGCACCAGCAGGCGATCTCCCTGCCGCGTGCCAGACAGCAGCCATAGCCGCGGGCGAAGTAGGTTTCCAGGTCCCGCCAGCCAAGCAGGATCTCGCGCTGCACGCGCTCCAGGCTGCGCCACTCCAGCAGAAAAAAACCGCGGTCGATGGCATGCAGCTCATACCCGGCCGGGATGCGGGCGCGCCAGCCAGGCAGAGCCAGGCGTTCCAGGTGGTACAGCACCCGCAGCCGCTGTTCGGTGAACGCCGGGGCAAAGAAGCGCGGCAGGCTGTCGAGTGAATCACCAGGGGTGAAATAGGCCTTGAAGGAACGGTAGCCGCGATCCAGGTTGGCCGGCAGCAGCTGCCTGGCAATCAAGTGCGCCGCCGGGCGCTGGAAATCATCCATCCCGTAATCCCCAGCCAGGTAGAAACAGCGCCTGCCATCCCACAGCAGGGCTGCCGTGGGCTCAGCGCTTCCGTCTACCCAGACCCGGGCCGGGCTGTTCCCGGCAATGACCGCCTCCAGAACCAGGCGCAGTAACTCCCCCTGGAAGAGCGGGCGCAAACGGGGATAATGAGAAGGGGATAATTCCTGGATCATCCATGCACCACGCGGGCAAATTCGTTATCTTGATTCTACCTGATCCGGTCAAATTTCACAATCTATCGAGAACAGGTGTTTATAAGAAAATTATGTTGCTATGCAGAACGGCGGCGGCGGGTGGCCCACACCACCGCGGCAAGCGCTACAGCGGCGGCGGCCATGGAGCCCGGGCACAGGCGGCGGGTGCGCGGCTGCGATCCTGGCTCGGAGGCTGGTTCGGTCTCCGCCGGCGCGGGCGCCTCAGTCGCAGGCTCAACGGCTTCCGGCGGGGATGCGGGCTCAGTGGGCGCAGCCAGGGCCGGCGTCGGAGCAGCGGGTTGAGCTGCCTGCGCGCCGGTGAACTGCAGATCATCCACCCACACGGCGCCGGTGTTGGGGGTATCCGGGAAGGTGTTGAAGCCCACCGACAGCCCCTGCACCTGAACTGCATCCAGGGGCGTGCCAGGGTCGGCTTCCCAGTCGGCCCGCAGGAACTGGTCCCAGGTCAGGCTCACCTGCCGCCAGCCGTCCACGTCGGCCTGCACCGTTTCCAGGGTGAAGAGATAGGTCTGCCGGTCTTCCGACGCCCCGCGGTACACGTTGATGTCGAAGACCAGCCCCGGGCGGGGGGCGTGCACAAAGAAGGACAACCCCGTAAGCGAACGCCAGTCCTGGAGCTGCTGGTACATCAGGGCGCAGGTAGCCCAGCTGTTAGGGGCCACGTTGAAATTAACCAGCAGGGACTGCCGGCCCCCGTGCGCCCCGCTGGCATCCGGGCCGCACTGGATGGCCGTGCTGGTCGCCTCGTCCCAATAGGCCTGCCATCCCTCGGTGCCGGCCGGCGCCCCGCCCTCAAAATCATCGATCACCCCGGCTGGCAAAGCAGGCGGGGCGGCGCTTTCCGGCAGGGGGGTGGCCTGCACTTCAGGCGTTGGCTGCAGCGGGAGCGGGGTGGCCGCCGCGGGTCCGGCAGGCGCAGCCGCCTTCCAGCGGTTGTAAAACAGGTTCAGCATGGGAAGAAACTCTTCCGTGGCCTTGAGGTTGCCTGCCCGGGAGGGATGGTCGTCGCCGCCATCAGAGGGATAAAAAGAGGTGTCTCCACCCTGGTCATTGATATACTCGACTGCGCCTCCGCTGAAGCGGTGGTGATGGCCGCTGCCGGTCAGCACGTTGTAGAAATCCCATACGGCGACGTTGGCGTAAGGGTAGTTGTTCTCCCTCAGCCAGTCGCGCAGCAGCCAGGTGTTGAAGGCGCGGGCATTGGCCGCATAGGTGCCATCCTGCACCGGAGGGGCGGTGATCACCACAAACAACTTATCCGGGCGGGTGATGAAATACTGTAAAAGCTGGTTGTAGACATACTTGGCGTTGCTCACCGAGAGCCCCTCGCCAGGCGCGGGGGGATCGCCTGGGCTGCCCTCCAGGTTGGAATTGGGGAAGCAGGATTTGAACAGGATCACCGTATTCTCGCCGCCCGGATCGGGCAGGCTGCGGGTGTAAGCCGAGTTCTGCCCGCTTTCTGAATACAGCGCCTGCAAATAGCGCGGGCTGCCATCGCTGCGGAACCACTCCAGCCAGTTGGGGATATCGGTGCGGTCGCCGATGGCGTCCGGTCCCCAGCCGTAATTGGTATCACTGACGAAATAACGGTTGTTCCCCAGCGCCAACCCCAGGCCGCCATTATCGTCCGCCAGCCAGTTTTCACCGGTGGAATGGTGGATAAAGATCAGCTTGACCACCTGGGGAGGAGGGTTGGGATTATCCGCCTGCGACAGGGCAGGGGACGTCCCCGCCAGCAGGACAGCCACGCAGACCAGGGCCACAAGGGCAGATGCCAGCCGCCTGGCCCACCGGTTACCATGCATCCAGATGCCTGTACACATAAGCCCGCCTTTCATACCCAAAAAACCGACTCACCGCTACTTTGAGTATACAGATTATGGGAGGCAAATTCAAGCTGTAATCACCAACTTCCGGCCAAACGATATGAAGTCATCCTTATTCCATTGCTGAAAACAAGCTTTTGCATTAAAATTTAACCTTATGTTAATCATAGTTGCAAACCTGCTGGTCTTCGGCGGCGCAGCCATCCTGGTCCACTCCACCTTCACCATCCGCCGCCTGGTGGAGCAGCTCCCTGCCGGCCAGATGCGCCAGCGCTGGCGCGTGCTCAACCTGCTGACGGTGTTGTTTATCGCCGGCTACCTGGGATATGCGCTGGCCTTCTGGAACTGGACACCCGGCCTGGCTGACCTGCTGGTGCCGCTGATCTTCTTCTTCGGGGCAACCTTTGTCTGGCTGACCACCCGCCTGTCGCTGCAGACCACGCTGGACATCCGCCGGGTGGCCCTGCTGGAGCAGGAAAATATCACCGACCCTTTGATCGGCATCTACAACCGCCGCTACCTGGAGCGCCGCCTGGAACAAGAAATTCAGATTGCCCGGCGCCACAGCCTGCCGCTGGCGGTGCTGATGCTGGACATCGATCACTTCAAGCGGGTCAACGACACCTTCGGGCACCCGGTGGGCGACCAGGTGTTGAGCTACCTGGGTAAGCTGGTGCTTGGGGCGGTGAGAGAAAGCGATATCGTCTGCCGTTACGGCGGCGAGGAGCTGCTGGTGATCGCCATCCAGACCTCCCCGGCTGCCGCGGCGGCGCTGGCCGAGCGCCTGCGCCAGCATATCGAGGCGCACGCCCTGGTGCTGAGCAGCGCCGAGGGCGCCCGCCAGGAGCTCCATATCACCATCTCGATCGGCGCCGCCAGCCTGGAACCGGGGATCAGCGAATACCCGGAGCTGGTGGAGCGCGCCGACCAGGCGCTGTACCAGGCCAAGCAAAGCGGGCGCAACCGGGTGGTCAGCTTCTCCGCTACCAGCACCAGGGCTGCCCCCCAGGCGCGATGAGCGCCATTACGCAGCATCCATTTTTCTCTTGACACCCGGTTAAACAGGTGTTATCCTTATCGCCAGAAAGAAACTAACTGGAAAAGCGTGTTTTTTGTTTAACCAAGTCTCGGTCGTTTCAAGTGAACTCCCTGCATCTGCGCGCCCTTCCCGCGTAGCTTAGTTTCGTTTCCCTGATCGCTCAGAAACTAAAGCCACGGGTGCGCTGATGCCCCGTGGCTTTTTGATTCCAACCCACGGCGAGATGCTCACTGGAGCGCCGAGCTTTTGCTTTAACTACCAGCCTCGCCTTTTTGACCAACCACCCCAGCCACGGAAAAAACCGTGGCTGTTTTTTTTGATAAGGAACCCGACGTTGAAACATCATAGCGAACAACTTCATACCCCCGGCATGGCCGGGCAAACCCAGGGGGTGGTGATCCGAAAAAATCCTGATAGCTGCCTGGTGTACAGCGCCGGCGATCACCTGCTGTGCACCCTGGCCCCCAGGAAAAAAGAACACCATGGCAGCGTCTCTGCAGGCGACCTGGCGGTCGGGGACGTGGTGTACCTGCGCCCAGCCGGCAGCGGTCAAGGGGTGATCGTCGGCGCCGAGCCGCGAACCAGCCTGCTGCGCCGCCGCTCCGCCACGCCCATGCCCACCGCACGGGCGCACGAGCAGGTGATCGCCGCCAATGTCGACCAGGCTGTGCCCGTCTTTGCCGCTGCCAACCCGGCACCCACCTGGAACATGCTCGACCGCTACCTGGTATCAGCCGAGGCCAGCGAGCTGCCGGCTTTGATCGTGCTGACCAAGGTCGACCTGCTGTACCAGGCAGGCGCAGAGGCCGAGGCACAGGTCAGGCAGGCGTTGGATGACTACCAGCGCATCGGCTACCGCGTGGCGGCGGTCAGCGCCTTCAGCGGCGAAGGCGTGGATGCGCTGCGCCAGGAACTGCAGGGCCGCAGCAGCGTGCTGCTGGGCAAATCCGGCGTGGGCAAAACCACCCTGCTCAACGCCCTGCAGCCCGGGCTGGGGCTGCGGGTGCAGGAGGTCAGCAGCAAGACCGGAAAAGGCAAGCACACCACCACCAGCTCTGAGTGGTTTCCCCTGGAAGATGGCGGCGCTATCATCGATACCCCCGGGGTGCGCGAGTTTGGCCTGTGGGATGTCGACCAGGATGACCTGGCCTGGTTCTTCCCCGAGATGCGACCATTCCTGGGAGGCTGCAAGTTCGGACTGGACTGCGGGCATGACGAGGAGCCCGGCTGCGCCGTGCGCCAGGCCGTGATGGCAGGTAGCATCAGCCCGCGCCGCTGGCAGAGCTACCTGCGCCTGAAGGAGGATGCATGAGAGCCCAAACCACGCGAGGCGGCATCCGCCTCGCCCGCGAAAACCCGGATTTCCGCTGCGCACACTGCCAGCAGTGGGTCATCTCCGACCCGCTGCTGGCGGGGGTGCAGCACCGCAACCACTGCCCCCACTGCCTTTGGTCGCGCCACATGGACCTGCAGCAGGCCGGCGACCGGCTGGCCGCCTGCCGCGGCGCAATGCGCCCGCTGGGGCTGGCCATGAAAACCAGCCCGAAGAGATATCCTGGCCCGGGTGAGCTGATGCTGGTGCACCACTGCACCGCCTGTGGGCAGGACTCCCTCAACCGCCTGGCCGCGGATGACGACCCGCATGCCCTGCTGGTGGTCTTCCGCGGGCTGCAAGCCATGCCGCCTGGCGAGCGGCTGCGGCTGCAGGCTGGCGGAATCCATCCACTGGAACCAGAGGATATTTTCCTGCTGCATGCCCGGCTTTTCGGCTGGGATGCGCCGCTGGATTGGATGAAAAATTAGTGGGAAGGAGAAAATGTATGGCGAAAGAAGCCCGGTAGGGCTGCCAGGTCAAATAGACGAGCCAGGAGGTGTTTCTTCTCGTTTCCGGGTAAGCCTGTCCCTGGCTTTAATCAACACTTCCATGATCGCCGGGAGAGGGTCGCTCAGGGATAGGGTGGCAAATTCCAGGTTGCCAGAAAAAGAGCGCAGGTAAGCGCCCAGAGAAAGGCTGCCGGAGCGTATCAATTTCCATGACGCCGAGGTATCCGTAATCATGCGCACCCAGCGGGCATCGACCGCCGCATGCGGCGGCGGCAGGGGCTCGCCCAGGGCATCCAGGTAGGCATAGTAAGGCAGGTCCATCCCGGCGCGGATGGCAATGGTGTGGAAGCCCCAGATGCGTGGGTTGACCTCCAGCAGCTCGTAGCGCTGCGAGCGCTCATTATACATAAATTCCACCTCAGCCAGCCCGGAATAACCGGTGGGCTGCATCAGCCGCTCTGCCAACGCCTTCAGCTCCGGGATTTGGACAGTCTCCACATAGGTGGAGTTATAGCCAAAGTCGGGAGGATACTGCCTCGACCGGCGCACCTCCAGGCTGTAGCGCGGCAGGCCGTCTTTGAAGTAGCCGCAGCAGGAGTACAGGTTCCGGGAATGTCCCGGCAGGTACTCCTGGATCAAGATCTCCTCCGGGCGGGCAAACAGCGTCACCACGGGGAAAACCGACTTCAGCTCGTCCAGGCTGTCCACCCGGAACGCCTTCTTGCCCGTCACATCGCGCAGCAGGGTGGAGAATGCCGGCTTGAGAACCAGGGGGAAAGTAAGGTTATGCGGGTCAAGATCCTCCAGGCTGGGCACAGTGAGGCAGAAAGGGGTGGGGACGCCCTGCTGCTGCGCCAACTGGCTGGTCAGGCGTTTATCATAGAAGTACTGGATCACCTCCCAGGGCAGGCTGTTGACAATATAACGCTGGCGCAGCCGCTCGCGCTGCTGGGCCAGCAGCTTGACCGTCCTGTCCGAATCAGGAAAAAGCACCACCTGTTCGAAGCCCTGCTCACCCGCCAACCGCAGCAGGAACTCAACGATCTGCTCATCCGTGGCGTCACTTGCATAACTGTAAAAACCCTGGACGCGCCGTGAATAACAGGCAATGCTCAGCTCGTGATCAACGATCCACACCGGTACCTGGTATTTTGCCAGGTTGCGCGCCGCCCCCAACGCCATATAAGCCCCATCAAGAATCAAGGCACCTGAACGAGGCTTTTCCAATTCACATACTCCAGTCCCATAGGCTAGTTTCCAACATAGAACGAATTTGTATCAATTAAGACCAGCCCCAAAAATAACAGAAGTAGTAAAAACATAAAGGAGTTAGAAAATAATAATAAACATAAGATTATCCCCAGAACTCGCAGGTGTCTGTCAGGAAAGCTTGAATAACGATGTAAGGTATTCTCAATCGCTCCTGGGCTTCCCCGCTAAGTTCGATCCCATTCAGGGATGAGAGCAGGGATAGGCATATCCAGGCAAGCAAGAGATGAGGCCTATCCCGTTAGAAAGGTTATGAATTAAGGTTTTGAATTCAATTTACTGATCGCATACTGGTGTTTCCCCGAAGGAAGGACAGGGATTTCCTCAGGGAACTCCCAGCATACCTGTACATGATCCCCAAAAGTCCGGCGGATGGCACAGGCAAATTGATCCATGTTCTCCTGGGGCACAGGGCCATCCCTTACAATACGAACGGTCAGGCAGTCCAGGGATTCCTGAACCACCTGGAACTGCCGGATCGACGGGTGAACCAGGCATTTATATGCCGCTCCAGCAAAACCAGCCCAGACCTTTCTTCCATCCGCTGCCAGGAAGGTATCCACAATGCGCCCTTCGACGCTCCCCATTTTTGGGGAACTGCGCCCGCAGGGGCATGGGCCAGATTTGCTCCATGCTCCTTCATCATTAATCTGGTAGCGAATAAAGGGCATGCCGCGATTATCCAGGTTGGTGACGATGATCTGCCCAACCTCCCCAGGCTCCGCAGGCTTTCCATCCTTGATAATTTCGACATAATTGCAGTCCAGGCTGACGTGCAGCCCATCATGAGCTTCACATTCACAGGCTATCCCATCCAATTCCCTGGTGCTGTAGCGATTAAAAATCTTGCAATGAAATGTCTCTTCAATATAATTCCTGACCGCAGGCAGCAGTACCTCGGCAGAGGTAATTATGCCTTTGAAAGAAATTTCAAATTCCGGCCTTTGCCGTACAAAGTGAGCAAAATTATGGACACTGGAGGCAAAGCCCATTAATACATCCGGCCTCTCCCGGATAACACGGCGGGCAAAATCCTCCAATGACTGGTCCGAAAGTAAAAAGGCGTTGGTTATAAACCGGTTCCATTCCCAATCGATCAAACGAGTACGTAGCGCTTGCTGAGCCTTAACTTCAAAGCCCGCGCCCCAGATATAGGCATGCTTGTGCCACAATTCCGCACCCGCCCACTCAAGATGAAGCTGGACAGCCGCCGTGAAACGGTCGCGAAAATCGCTGTCCTCGTAGAAAGAAAGCGGATGTCCGGTGGATCCGGATGTAGTTACCTTGATCATGCGTTTTTGGCGTGCGATCTCGGTGGTTTGCAACGCGTCCTGATTGCTGCGCACGATCTCTTTGGTTAAAACCGGTATGCGTTGGAAAGTGGTTTTATCCTTTTTCAGATCACTGGGATGAAACCCAACCTGGTCAAACAGGCTGTGATAATAAGGAACATTCTGATATGCATATTCAACCAGCTGGATCAGCTTTCTATTCTGCAGATCCTCAAGTTCATCTCGTCCCAACCATTGTGTTCTTCGAAGATCTATCAGTTGATCCAAAATATGACGACCGGTAAGCACTTGGTGCAATCGCAAAACACTATTCCGAACAAGATCTGACATATTACACCAGACATAATCTATACTACCCCGGGAACCCCGTTGGAAAATTACGTAAATTTTATCACAAATTTGGGACGATTTTAATACATAGATGTTCTTTCAACTTCCCCGCAAAATTTATCTGGGTAAGCAGGTCATAATCATTAACTGCCTGTGAACTTCTCCTGGCAGGTTTGATCCAATCGGGGTAAGATATCCCAGAAAGACGATTTTGGATGAAGGAGCATCAATTGACCAAATCACGCTTGGAACACGATTCGCTGGGTGAGCGGCAGGTGCCAGCAGACCGCTATTACGGGATCCAGACCCTGCGCGCCGTGGAAAATTACCAGATTACCGGTATCCCTATTTCACATCACTACCGGTTGGTGCGCTGCCTGGCCTACATCAAGAAAGCCGCGGCGCTGGCCAACCTGGAGCTGGGGCTGCTGCCCGAGGAGCTCGCCCGAGCCATTGTCCAGGCCTGCGATGAGCTGCTGGAAGGCAAACTGCAGGAGGAGTTCGTGGTGGATGTGATCCAGGGTGGCGCCGGCACCTCCACCAACATGAACGCCAACGAGGTGATCGCCAACCGGGGTCTGGAGCTGATGGGCTATGAAAAGGGACGCTATGACGTGCTCCACCCGCTCAACCATGTTAATATGTCGCAATCCACAAACGACGTGTACCCCACCGCCCTGCGCCTGACGTTGAGCATGAAGTTGGATGGGCTGATGGTTGAGATGGAAGGCCTGCGCCGCGCCCTGGCGGAGAAAGGGGTGGAATTTGCGGATGTGATCAAAATGGGACGCACCCAGCTCCAGGACGCCGTGCCCATGACCCTGGGCCAGGAGTTCGGAGCCTGGGCGGTGATGGTGGGTGAGGATATCCAACGCGTGCGCGAGGCCCAGGCATTGATCCGGGAAATCAACCTGGGCGCAACTGCCATCGGCACCGGGCTGAACGCCCACCCGGATTACGCCCCCCTGGTCACCGATCTGCTGCGCCAGGTCTCCGGGGTGCAGGTGGTGATGTCAGAGAACCTGGTGGAGGCCACCCAGGATGCCGGGGCCTACGTCCAGCTCTCGGGTGTGCTCAAACGGGTGGCGGTCAAGCTGTCCAAGATCAGCAATGACCTGCGCCTGCTGTCCTCCGGGCCGCGCACCGGCCTGGGCGAGATCAACCTGCCACCCATGGCGCCCGGCTCGTCGATCATGCCCGGCAAGGTCAACCCGGTGATCCCGGAAGTGGTCAACCAGGTAGCCTTTGAAGTGATCGGCAACGACCTGACGGTGACCATGGCGGCGGAAGCCGGGCAGCTGGAACTGAACGCCATGGAGCCAGTGATTGCCTTCAACCTGTTTTCCTCATTGGACATGCTGGGGCGCGCCTGCCGCACCCTGGCCGAGCGCTGTGTGAAGGGCATCACCGCCAACCGCGAGCACTGCCGCCGCCTGGTGGAAAACAGCACCGGCCTGGTGACCGCACTCAATCCCCTCATCGGCTACGAAAAATCGGCCGAGATTGCCAAGGAGGCGCTGGCCAGCGGGCGCTCGGTGGTGGCCATCGTGCTGGAGAAAGGCTATCTTTCGCAAGCTGAGATGGAGGACCTGCTTTTGCCGCAAAACATGACCCGCCCGCGCCGCCGGTAACCCAAAGCACCGCGACGGCCGGGCAGTGGAGACAGGCACAGGATGGACCTGTTCTTTCTCTCTGCAGCAGTGCTGCTCTTCGAGATCGGCCTGAGCCGGCTGTTTTCAGTGGCCCAGTTCTATCACTTTGCCTTCATGGTGGTCAGTCTGGCGCTTTTAGGCAGTGGCGCCAGCGGCACCGCCCTATCGATCTTCCCATCCCTGGCCAGCCAGCCAGTACGACGCAGCGCAGCCTGGCTGGCCCTGGCCTGCGGTTTCAGCTTGCTGGGGGCGTACTGGCTGACCAACGCCCTGCCGTTTGATTCCTTCAGCATCGCCTGGGACCGGCGCCAGATTTTCATCCTGGTGCTGCACTACCTGGCACTGTCGCTGCCCTTCTTCTTGTGCGGCATGGTAGTCGGGCTGTACCTGTCCCAGGCGCCGCGCCTCGCAGGGCGCATTTACGCCCGCAACCTGCTCGGCTCTGCCGCCGGATGCGCCCTGGCGCTGGTCGCCCCATCTGCCCTGGGCGGCGAGGGGGTGGTCAGCCTGAGCGCCGGGCTGGCTTTTTTGGCTGCTGTACTGGCCTCGCAAAACAGATCCCCCACCCCTGCAGGGCCCAAGGGAAGCAGGCCTCAGAAAGCCTGGGGCTGCGCCTTGCTGGCTCTGGCAGCCGCCGGACTGGTCCTGGTCAGCATCGATCTCGGCCTGCGGCTTGCAGCGCAGCCTGGACTGCCCTTCATGGCCCTGCGCCTCTCTCCTTACAAAGGGCTGTTGTATGTGCTGCAGCAGCCCGGATCCAGGATCGAATGGCAGCGCTGGAACGCCTATTCTCGCCTGGATATCGTTAGCAGCCCGGCCATCCATTCATTTCCTGGCTTGAGCTACCGCTACCTGCAGCCGCTGCCGGTCCAGGGGGGGCTGCTGGTGGATGGCGACGATCTCAGCCCGCTGGTCTCCCCCCAGGCTGACCTGGATTTCAGCGCCTATCTGCCCGGCGCGGCTGCCCTGGAGCTACGTCCTGGAGCGAAAACCCTGGTGCTTGGGGGGCGGGGCGGGTTGGACGCGCTGGCGGCCCTGGCGCAGGGTGCGCAGCAGGTGGATGTGGTGGAGGCCAATCCGTTGATCACCGCTTCAGCGCCTATATACCGCCATCCACGGATCCACACCATCACGCAGGAGGTGCGCAGCTTCCTGCGCAGCGCTGCTAACCATTACAGCGTGATCCTGCTGCCGCTGAATGCCTCTTTCCACCCGGTACGGTCAGGAGCATACAGCCTGGTTGAAGACTACCGTTATACGCTGGAAGCCTTCAGTGATACCCTGGCCCGGTTGGATCCAGACGGGATTCTTCTGATTAACCGCTGGCTGCAGAACCCGCCCAGCGAGGACCTGCGCACTTTTGCACTGGCTGCAGCCGCCCTGGAGCGGCAGGGACTTGCCGCTGCGCCGCGCCTGGCCGCCTTCCGCGGTTTCAACACGGTGACCATCCTGGTCAAACCTAAACCCTTCACCCCGCAGGAGATGGACACCCTGCGCCGCTTTGCCGCACAGCGGGCTTATGACCTGGTCATTGGACCTGGCGTGGAAGCCGGGGAAACGGATGTTTACAATGTACTCTCCCGTCCGCTGTACTATGAAACCTACCGGGCATTGCTCGATGCCTACCCGCGCCAGGAATTTTTCGCCGCCTACCCATTTGACGTCAGCCCACCCAGCGATGATCACCCGTTCTTTGGCCATTTTTTCAAGTGGTCGCAGTCCCGGCAGGTGCTTGCCGACCTGGGGAGGACCTGGCAGCCGTTCGGAGGGGCGGGTTATTTCGTCATCCTGGCCCTGCTGGTGTTGGCGATCCTGCTGGCCGCAGGATTAATTCTGCTGCCCGTCATGCTGGCTGGGCCTCGCCTCTCCCTACGCCAGGGCGGACTCGCGCCTTCGATGCTGTTCTTCACGTTCATCGGCTTTGGCTACCTGCTGGTCGAGATCCCCCTGATCCAGAAATTTATCCTGTTCCTGGGGCAGCCGTCGCTGGCCATGACCACCGTGCTGTTTACCCTGCTGCTGTTTTCCGGAGCAGGCAGCCTGACCAGCAGCCGGGTGCCGCTGCGCAGCAGCCTGGGCCTGCTGGTCCTGGTCCTGTGTCTCTACCTGGCGGCGCTGCCAGCACTATTCAACCTTGCCCTGGGAATGTCTCTCCCCCTGCGGCTGCTGCTGTCGGTCATTCTGGCTGCCCCATTGGGATGGTTGATGGGCATCCCCTTTCCAGGAATGGTGCGGCAGATTGAACATTGCGGCCTGCAGGGCGCCATCCCCTGGCTGTGGGCTGTAAACGGTTCCGCTTCAGTGATTGCGGCGGTGCTGGCTGCCCTGCTGGCGCTGACCTTCGGATTTACCCCGGTGCTCTGGTTGGGCGCCGCCTGCTATTCCGGCGCATGGCTGGCTGCCGGCCGGGTGGTGGCTCACGGCGCTGCTCCAGCGCCGGTCAGCGGCACAAAAGCCACCCCACCCAGGCTGTAAGCCTTCAGCTTGCCGGACTCGTTCACAAACTTCCACAGCTCCTGCCATCCGCCTGGCGGGCCAATGGGGATCACCAGGCGGCCGCCCGGTTTGAGCTGCGCTGCCAGGGGTGCTGGCAGGTGGTCCGGGGCAGCCGTGACGATAATTGCATCGTAAGGCGCAAAATCCTGCCAGCCAAAATATCCATCCCCTTCTCGCACCACCACCTGAGTGTAACCCAACACCTGCAGGCGGGCAGCGGAACTGGCTGCCAGTTCAGGGACGATCTCCAGGCTGTAAATCTCCAGGCCGCCCAGCTCCGCCAACACCGCCGCCTGGTATCCGGAACCGGTGCCAATCTCCAGCACCCGCTCCCCGGGTTTGAGCTCCAGCAGTTCGGTCATCCAGGCTACCACGTAAGGTTGAGAGATCGTCTGCCCATACCCAATGGGAAGGGGGTGGTCATCGTACGCCTGGTCCAGGTACTCCGCCGGGACAAACTGGTGGCGGGCCACACTGCGCATGGCGCGCAGCACCTGTGGATCGCGGATGCCACGCGCCTGGATGGTGCGCGCCACCATGTCCTCCCGCAGAGCCTGGTAGGGGTCGCCACCCGCCGGTGTGACCGTCACAGCCGGCAGGCCTGCCGGGGATGGTGAGGCAGGAAGGCAGGCTGCCTGCAGGACCAAACTCCAGGCGAAAAGCCAGCACAAGAGGCAGCGGATGGCCACAGCTCCGCCTCAGCAGGTCACGTGGAACAAGGCAATCGCTGCACCGTGGGTCTCATTCCAGGTCTCCGCCGCCCGCGGGGTCGGAAAAAGATCCACCCGGCAGCCCTTCTTCTTCAAGAACTCCCCGGCTTCGGAAGAAAGCTTCACCATCCCCTCCTGCCCGGCGCCGATAATCAGCCGCTCAGCCCCCTCCTCATAAACGAACTCCGCCTCTGCAGCCGAAATGGTGTGTGAGGTGCCGTAGACTTCTTTGGAGAGCTTCTTCTTGCGTTTCTCCACCTTACCATTCAGGCGAATAATCACATCGTACTCATATCTCTCATCCCCCACGATAATCCATCCAAACTTCGTTTTATCGATCTTGGGTTTCATGGTGCACCTTCTTTCCTGGTTAAATTGTACAAAATTTGGGGATAGAGTTCAATAACCCTGGCCAGCCAGTTTGTGTTTAGTGGTATGATCAAATGGACAGGTAAGCCGGTGAACCGCCGCTGGGGAACGGGCTTACCACCCACTTCTTGAAAAAAACGAAACCATCCAGCATGCAAAACGAACTTGAAATTCTCCCCGGTCCGGTGATTGCAGTGGGCGGCGGGATGGAGGTGAAAGGCCAGATGCTGGTGCTTTCAGAAATCCTGCGCCTGGCGGGCGGCTCGCAGGCCCGGTTTGTGCTGATCACCACCGCTTCAAGCGAGCCTGATGCAGGGCAAGAAGAAGAAGCCGCCCTGCTGCGCCTGGGCATGCAGCAGCCAGCCACTTACCTGCAGATCAAAAGCCGCGAGATGGCCTGCGATATGCGGCTGCTGCCGGTCATCCAGCAGGCAACCTGTGCATTCCTGTGCGGAGGGGTGCAGCTGCGCCTGACCTCCATTCTCGGCGGCACCCCGGTGGAGGAGGCGCTGCATGCCTTGCAGCGCCAGGGTGGGGTCGTGGCGGGCACGTCCGCTGGGGCAGCGGCCCTGTCCCGGGTGATGATCGCCGGAGGGCGCCGGGGCCTGCTCCCGCAGGCCCGCATCGCCCAGCTTGCCCCCGGGCTGGACCTGGTGAGCGAGGTGATCATCGACCAGCATTTCCGCCAGCGCGACCGGCTTGGACGCCTGCTGTATGCGGTGGCTCTGCATCCGGGCTACCTGGGAGTGGGGATAGATGAGAACACGGCTGCCATCCTGCACGGCGAAGAGCTGCGGGTGGTGGGCCGCGGCTCGGTGACGATCGTGGATGCCGACAGCCTGCAGGCCACCAATGTCGCAGAAACGGAAGGAGGCCAGCCCATCGCCCTCAGCGGGCTGAAGCTGCATGTACTCACCCATGGCTGCAGCTTCAACCTGGCGCAGCGCCAGGCGGTGCTGGCCGCGCGGTAAGCCTGGCGGGGAAAGCCTGGCAGACCGCGACTGGAGGAAAATTCAACCAGCCTGTGCGATATCGCTGAGCATGCTCTCGACGAGCCCCGCCGCGCTGCGCACCAACCCCGGGCAAATGTCATCAAACACCCCGGCCTGGCGGGCAAGCTGAAGCTCATCCGGGGATCCCAGGTCATATCCCTGGAGGCGGCGACACTCCAGGGCGCCGTGGATTTCCTGGAAGCGGCGCATGAACTCCTGGCCCAGGCGGTAAGCCCTCTCCTTAGCATCCCGGTCACCCAGCCCGGCATTACCGGCAGCCAGGCCCAGCACCATCAGGGCGCCGCTAACCGCGCCGCACGTCTCTGCCCGCCGGGCGATCCCGGCGCCAAAAGGCGCTGCCAGGCGGGCTGCCATGCCAGGCGCCAAACCAAAGCGCGGCGCAAAGGCAGCCGCCAGCGACTGGGCACAGTTGTACCCACCCTGGAAAAACGCAGCCGCCCTGTCCCCCGGATGAGCTTTGCGCCCGGCATACAGCAGGTGGTCGGCCGCGCCAAGCAGCGCAGGATGCCTGGCGGTATGATCGTTAAGATCGACCCACGCCTCCCACAGCTCACCCTGCAGGGCATTCACCCCCTCCTCGTGCCCGGCCAGCACCCCCTCTGCCCCCAGCAGATCCAGCGTCTCCAGCCCGCAGCTCTCCATAAGAGGCATCACTTCCAGCGGGTCGGCAAAGTAAGCCCGGGTAAAGGCGCCATGCCCATCATATTGACCCGATTGCAGGATGTGCTGCGAATTTTCCAGCTCCGGCGCGATCGCAGCCGGATCGCCCTGGGCAAACTCGCGCAAGAAGGCAAAACGGGTAATGAAAGAAGCAAAGAGCACACCGCCATCCACCAGCAGCCCCACTGCCTGGCTTAACGCCGCCCGGCGCTGGCTGTCGTGCAGCAGATGGTACAGCGGCCCCATCACCAGCACCGCATCGTAGCGGCGGTGCGGCAGGCTGAGCGCCTGCAGGTCCAGGACATCTCCCTGCAGGCAGGCATCGAAAACCACCCCCGCCTGGCGCCCATTCTCCTGCGCCAGGTCCAGGTTAGGCTGGGAGAGGTCCACCAGGGTCAGGGAATAGCCCTGCTGCGCCAGGGCAATGGCATAACGCCCGGGTCCGCTGCCAATATCCAGCAGGTTGGCGGGAGGCGGCGGCAGCCAGCGCTGCAGCGCCCGCAGGCTCAGGGCAAACTCGGTGCGGTGCCGCTCCAGGCGAAGCCATTCGTCCTGGAAACTTTCTTCGTAGTATTTCTTCACATCCAGCATAGGCCAATTCCTATTCTGCTCGCTGACTCTCTCTCGGAATGGACAGCCCGGGGTTCCCGTCCCAGCCGGCCAGGCGCGCCATCAACCACCAGAACGCCTGCCCCTTGAGAGCGCAGAAGACACCGTGGGTGTGGGCACAGTCAGACGGAGGGCTCTGGCATTCCAGGCGCTCCGGATGAGCTGTGCACCAGGACTCGCACCATGAGCAGTACCCATCCCCATCGTTGTAATACGGTCCAACGCCATCCGGATCGTACATCTCCATATCAGCAAAATCGAACAGCACTTTTTGGTTCTGCTGCACATACTGGCGGATCTGGTTGTTGTTCGCCAGCAGGGAGCTGCCGGAGTCATTCCCATCCGTGTGACCGGTGTAATACACATAGTGCATGCCAGGACGCCGGGCCTCAAGCTGGGCCAGCGAGTCCAGGTAAGACTGGATTTGCGTGCTGTCGTAGTATGATGCCTGGCCGCACCAGGTCCACAGCGAAACATTGAACAGGCCGGTATCCGCCACGCTGCGCGTGTGGGTCAAGCCATCCTCGCCCTCCCAATACATATCCGGGGTAATGTAATTATTGCCGGCGTAGTTATTGCCATCATAAAAACGCAGGGCAGTCGTATCATCGGGAAGCTGGACATCGGTGTAGCCGATATCCACATTATAGCTGGCATTCTTGCCCTCCAGCCATTCCAGCCCGGATAATACCTGGGAACCGTGGGAGGTGTGAGCATAATGCACGGTGAGCTTCCTGGCCTGGGCGATCCAATAAGCCGGGATCTGAGCAATGTCCGTGTGGCGGTGATCGACGATGATCGCCTGGTCAGGCTGGGGGGCGTGGTTATCGCGGGTGTTAACCAGAGGCAGGAAGAATTTACCGCCGCCGCTCTGGGCGGCTGTGTGCTGAAAGGGGGCGATGATGAGCACAAACATCAGGAAAGACAGGAAAGGAAGCTTGGTATTCATCTGACAGGTCTCCTTTGTCGACAAACCAGGCGGCGGCGTCATCACCGCCGGTCCTCATCCGGCTGTCCGGTACAGGGCAAGCCGTTTAATCCAACAGCGGACGCTGCATCGCCAGGTCCATTGGCATTCCGGTGAGCGGGCGCATGGCGGCTCTCTGGCGCTGGGCAGCGGTGGATGGAAAATATTCCATCTGCCGGGCGGTGCGCTGCGCCAGGTCATCGCCCTCCAGGCGCGCCACCAGGTGCAGGCTCATCTCTATGCCCGCCGAAATGCCCGCTGAGGTCAGCAGCGAACCGTTGTCGACCCAGCGCACCCCTGGGATGACCTCGATGCCAGGGAAGCCCAGGCGAAGGTCAAGCAGATCTTCAAAATGGGTGGTGGCGCGCTTGCCTTCCAGCAAACCGGCCTGTGCAAGCAGGAAAGAGCCGGTGCACACCGAGGCGGTGATCTCGGCACCGTCAGCCTGGCTGGCGATCCACTGGATCACCTCGGAACGGGAACGCTCTGCTTCGACAATGCCACCAGGTATGATCAAAACGTCCACATGCGGGTGGCTGGCAAAGTCAAAATGCGGCTGCAGCACCAGCCCGGCGCGCGCCCGGATGCCGCGAATCTTATCCCCAATGGTGAAAACCAGGAAAGCCGGCGGGGCATCAGGGCGCAGGCGCTGCTTGAGGCGCGAGGCGGTGGTGAATACTTCAAACGGTCCGGCAAAATCCAACGCCTCGACTTCATCGAACAAGTAAATGCCAACGTTTCGGGTCATGCAAGCTCCTGGATCATCGCGACTTTGTCGCTCAAGGAAAGTGTAGAATGTAGCGCGGCGGCTGGCGAACCGGCAGCGCCTGTTCAAAGGCGTAAGCCAGACGGAGGAGCAAAGGCTCCTGCCAGGCGCTGGCAAAGAAAGAGATACCCACCGGGAGCCCGCTGACGTACCCGGCTGGCACGGTGATGTGTGGGTAACCGGACACTGCCGCCGGAGAGGAGCAGCTATCGGGGTGGCAATCGCCGTTGACCCAGTCGATCGGCCAGGCCGGGATTGCAGTTGGGGCCACCAATGCGTCCAGGTGGTGCTCCTGCAGCACAGCATCGATGCCGTCCGGGCCAGCCAGGCGCTGGATCCTGGCCCGGGTGCTGAGATATGCCTCCTCATCCAGCCCAGCTTTTGCCTGGGCCTGCAGCATACGATCCTGGCCAAAGATGGGCATAACCCGCTCACAGTGCTGATCATTGAAGGCAATAATGTCTGCCAGGCTGTGCACCCGGGCGCCAGGTCCCAGGCGGGACAGGTAGGCGTTCAAATCTATTTTGAACTCATACAGGAGGAGATCCAGCTCGCCATCTTCGAAGCTGCCCTGGTCTGGCAGTTTCACCGGGTCAACCAGTTGAGCGCCCTGGCGCTGCATCACCTGCAGACAGGTCTCAATCACTGCATCGGCCCTGGGGTTGGCGCCAAAAAAGCTGCGCACCACACCCAACCGGGCACCCTGCAGCCCCTGGGGGTCAAGGAAGCGGGTAAAATCGCTGAAGAACCTGTCCTGGCAGGCCGCGGTAGCGGGGTCATCCGGATCTGGACCGGCCATGGCGCCTAACAGGAGCGCCGCATCCGCCACACAGCGCGCCATTGGCCCGGCGGTATCTTGCGAATGAGCGATGGGAATCACCCCCGATCGGCTGACCAGGCCCAGGGTGGGCTTCAGCCCGACGATGCCATTGACCGCGGCCGGGCAAACAATGGAGCCATCCGTCTCGGTGCCTACCGCCGCGCTGCACAGGTTGGCTGCTGCCGCCACCGCCGATCCGGAGCTGGACCCACACGGGTTGCGGTCCAGGACATAGGGGTTTAGGGTCTGCCCGCCGCGCGAGCTCCAGCCGCTGACCGAGTGCTTAGAGCGAAAATTCGCCCATTCGCTCAAGTTGGTTTTCCCCAACAGCACGACACCGGCCTGTCTCAAGCGCTTGACCAGGAAAGCATCCGCTGCGGCAATACTTCCCTCCAATGCCAGCGAGCCGGCAGTGGTGGTCATGCGGTCAGCAGTATCGATGTTGTCCTTGACCAGCAGGGGCACGCCGTGGAGCGGCCCGCGTGCGCCCTGTTTGAGGCGCTCCTGATCCAGGGCCGCGGCGGTGGACAGGGCCTCAGGGTTAATCTCGATCACTGAATTGAGCGCCGGGCCGCGGCGGTCCAGCGTCTCGATGCGCTCCAGGTAAGCGGCAGTCAGCGCCAGGCTGGTCAGTTCACCGCTCTGAAACTTCTCCTGGATCTGGGCAATCGACAACTCATCCACAGTATGATTATACCGGGGATCCCAGGAAATAGAACTGCATCTCGTCTCAAAGGACGAGATGCAGGAAGCTGGCGCTGCGAGCAGCCATCCAGGAGAGCAGCCGGCCAGGTCTGCACCCGGCGGCAGGCTACCCGGTTTCAGTTCTGCAAACGAATAAAAGGAATATTGATTTCGGTTCCAACTTCCACCGAGCCCGTGTCACAGGCGGCACCCAGCGGGCGCGGGATGCCGCGCTGGTCGCGGAGCGGGCAGGTCAGGGCATAATTGATCGCCGGGCTGCCGGACAGCGGCATAAATGAGCGGGTGTGCCCCCCATTATCCCGGATGAAGGCATCCAACTTAGGGTCGGTGTTGAAGAGGTCCCCGGATGACCCTGGATTCGGCAGGCAGGTCCCATCATCAACGATATTACGCCCCAGCGAGGTGGCCGGCGGGCCATCGCACTCCAGGCTGCCCGGCGTGTCGTTGCTGAACTTGCTGTTGGCCAGGATCGAGTTCTGGATGGTGATGGTGCTGGCTATGTCTTTCCACAGGGCGCCGCCGGTATCGGCGCGGTTGAGATTGAACGTGTCGTTCACCAGGTCCAGCGTGTTGCCGCGCATATAAATCCCGCCTCCCTGGAGAGCTTTATTGTCATAGAGGGTGGTATTGGTCACGGTGGCGCTGCCAGTGTCAATATGAATCCCACCCCCCTGGTTGGAAGCAATATTGGAGCGAATAGCGCTGTTCTCAATAGTGAGGCTGCCCTCTGCGTGATAAATCCCGCCGCCGTCAGAAGCATGGTTATTAATGATAGTCGTATCCTTGATCACCACCGTCCCCTGGTTGTTGAAAATTGCCCCACCGTAACCGGTAGTCAGGTTGGCGCCGATGCTGGAATTCAAGATAGTCAGGGTTCCCTGGTTAAAAATTGCCCCGCCGTTGGACGAGCCGGCATTGTTGCCAATGATAAAGCCATTGAGAAAAGTAGCCTTTGCCGAAGCACCGTAGATGGCAATTGCCGGTCCGGCAAAGCTCGCCCCACTGGTCAGGATAATATTCTTCAGGGTCAGGTCACCCGCCCCCTGCACCAGGAAAATCTGGCGCAGGTTTTCGCCGCTGAGGCTGATCAGACCGCCGCCATCGATCACCACTGCTGCGGTGGCAACACTGGTATCAACGGGCATGACCAGCGCCGCCGCCCCACAGTTGAAGGTAATGCTCCCCCCGGCAGTAACGGCTGCAGAGAATGCATTGCGAGCCGCATTCGTCAGACAGGAGGCTGAAGTGCCGCTGCCGATCACCGCCTGCGGAGTATCCATCTCCGCGTGGGCTGCCCCCGTGACTGGCGCCAACAGAAGGAAAACTCCCAACAAAGTGGATAGAATACGATACACAGAAACCCTCCCAGCAGAAAATTAATACAACTAATAATATAATATTTATCATAAAAAGTCAAGCGATTCCATACCATGGGAAAAGTAAAACATATAATCCAGGATCCCGAATTGGAATATAATAATGGGTGATGGATTACACAAACACCTTGCGGGTGAATTATCCTCTTGCTTCAACCAATCCAAACGCCAGCCGATTCATTTTAAGTTCCAGAATCCTGAGGAAGAAATTATGGGCTGGCTGATCCCAGCCATCATTGCCAACCTGGCAGGCACGGTTGTCCTGTGCCTGGTTTACACATACCTGTACTACATATACCGGAAGAATTTCCTGGGTACCTGGGCGCTGAGTTGGGGATTATTTTCAATGCGCTTCGTATTTGAGCTGGCAGCCCTGCAAAACGGGCCAAGCATCCTATACACGATCCTCAACCAGGTTTCCACTTTACTGAGCGGCTTGCTTCTTTTGTGGGGCATGTACCAGTTCAACGGGCAGAAAATTCCCCGACCCTGGCTGGTCGCCAGTTTGCTGGGGGGAGTCTGGATCCTGGCCAGTGCGGCGACCCGCGCTCCCTTCCTGGTCATCACTGCTCCGTCATACACCTTGCTGGCTGCCCTCAATATCTGGACCGGAGTGCTCATCCTGCGCCTGCCTGAGGCAAAGCGGGAAAGCCGCTGGATCACCGGAGGCGCTTTCATTTTGTGGGGGATCCACAAGCTGGATTTCCCCTTCTTAAGGTCCGTTTCCTGGTTTGCGCCCTGGGGTTTCCTGCTGGGGGCAATGATGGAGTTACCTGTTGCCTTTGGCCTGTTGGTGCTCTATTTTGAGCGGCTGCTTGCAGAACAAAACCAGATCGCCACCCTGCTGCGTGCCAGCCAGGAAAAATACCGCCAGCTTTTTGACATGGAGTCGGACGCAGTCTTCCTGGTCTCTCGTCCCCAGGGCAGGATCCTGGAGGCTAACGCCGCAGCCGAAAGCCTGTATGGCTACCCACGCCAGGAGCTGGTACAGCTCAATCACCGGGCTCTCTCCGCACAGGCAGATCGCAGCTCGCAATCCCTCAGAGATGGGGAGCAGCATATCCCGTTGCGCTGGCACCGAAAAAAAGACGGAACAGCTTTCCCAGTGGAGGTAACAGCCTCCTACTTCACCTGGAATGGTGAGGAGGTCCAGCTGGCGACGGTGCGCGATATCAGCGAGCGCTTGCGCACACAGAAGGGCCTGGCGATCAACCAAACGATGATTGACCGGGCTTCAGTCGGCGTGCTGCGCGTCGCGCCGGATGGATGCATCGCCTATGCGAATGACACCGCCTGCCAGATGTATGGCTTTACCCGGCAGGAGCTGCAGTCAATGACCATCTATCACATCTATCCCCCTATCACCCCCGGCATCTTCCAGGCCCGCTGGCAAGAGCTGCAGGCAGCAGGCGCTTTGACTTTTGAAGCAGACCTGGAACGCCGGGATGGCTCCCGGCTGCCGGTACAATTCCACACCAACCTTGTCCACTATGAAGATGACGAATACCTGGTCGTCTTTATCCAGGACATCAAAGAACGCAATCAGGCAGTGCAGGCGCTGGCGGAAGAGCGGGCCCAGCTTGCCATTCGGGTGGAGGAACGTACTGCAGAGCTCAACGTGGTGAACCAGCAGCTGGCCAAAGCCCTGCGCCTGAAGGACGACTTCCTGGCCGGGATGAGCCATGAGCTGCGCACTCCGCTGACTGCCATCCTGGCGCTGTCCGAGGCCCTGCAAGCCGGCGTCTACGGCGAAATGAGCGAGCGGCAAATCCTCTCGGTCCACCAAGTTGAAGAAAGCGGCCGGCACCTGCTTGCCCTGATCAATGACATCCTTGACCTATCCAAGCTGGAAGCCGGGCAGCTTCAGCTTGCACTCCAGCCCCTGATGGTGGACAGTGTATGCCAGGCCAGCCTGCGCATGGTGCGGCAGAATGCCCAGAAGAAGCACCTGACCATCAGCCAAACCATTGACAGCAGCATCGGGCCGATCCTGGCTGACGAGCGCCGCATGAAACAGATCCTCGCCAACCTGCTGTCCAATGCCGTTAAGTTTACCCCGGATGGAGGATCCATCGGCCTGGA
>CAIQIV010000759.1 GCA_903871905.1 uncultured Chloroflexota bacterium
AACCACCGGCATAATCCGGCAGGACAAAATCACCTGGAAGGTCCAGCCCCGCACGGCGGGCAGGGTCAAGAATGGTTTTCAGCCGCCCCTCGAGAATATCCATTAGTCTAATTCCCTTCTGTAATGACCTTCTCATCAACAGCCGTTGCACTCTTTGTGACATGAAGGCGGATATAAGTGACCGTCCACACCATCAACAGGGCGCTGAACGCACCGGGTGCCCACGAGCCGAGACCGGCCAGCAGAACACCACCGAGGGTAGGAGACACCACGCGCGTAAGGCTTTCCAGTGAAGTGGAAAGGCCCAGGATACCACCCATTTCCTCATCGGAAACAGACTTGGTGAGAGAACTGTTCAGCACCGTGTTCAGCACCCCGTTCGCCAGAGCCAGCGGTATGAGCACCACGAGAAGCATCGCCAGGTTGGCAGAGAATGCCCAGCCAAGCAGCGATACTGCCAGAAGGATGCTGCTTACCAGGATCAGGCGGTTCTCGTTGAACCGCCGGGTGAGAAAGCCGATGGCAAATCCCTGCACCAGTACCACCAGGAAGCCCACATAAGCCAGCACATAGCCTGTGCCCTGGGCACTCAGCCCCAACGCGGAAGCCGCATACAGGGGAAAAATGGATTGAAAGGTGGCAAATGCCAGGCCGGTGAAGAAACGCACATGCAGCAGGGGGCCAACATACGGCCTGGTCAGGGCAGCCCACAGGTTGCGCAGGGTAAACTCCTCGCGTTTCTTTTTGGCAAGCTGGGCGCGCAGCTCGGGTGTCAAAGACTCGGGTAAGTAAAAAACCACCCCCAGCAGGCTGACCAGTGACAGCCCCGCCGCAAGGAATGCCGGAACACCATAACCATAAACGCTTAGTGCGCCTCCCAATGCCGGGCCAATGATAAATCCAAGGCCGAAGGCAGCCCCAATCAGCCCCAGCCCTTTGGCACGGTTCTGCCTGTCGGTCACATCCGAAATGTAAGCCTGGGCGATAGAAATATTTCCCCCCGTGAAACCGTCCAGGATACGGCTGAGGAAGAGCACCCATAGAGAGTTGGCAACCCCCAACATGACAAAAGAAATGACTGTCCCCAGGATACTTACGACGAGAATGGGCCGCCTGCCAAAACGGTCAGACATACGGCCCAGGATGGGTGCCCCGATGAACTGTGCGGCTGCATAAGAAGAGAGCAGCAACCCCACCTGGGCTGCGCTGGCATTGAACGCCTGGGCATAATAAGACAATAGGGGAAGGATGATGCCAAACCCCATCAGACCAATAAATACGATCAGGAATATGGTGAGCAAACTGCCTTTTTTCATTGAATACCTCTATTATTTCGTGATGCGGGATGAACCTGCGGTTTGGATGCCTGGGCCGCCTGTTTTGAAAGCTCTCTCGACCGTGCGAAGGCTTCCAATGCTCGCTGCCGGGAAGCGGCCAGGTCGACAATGGGCCGGGGATACTGTTTTCCGATCACACAGCTGTATTTCTGCTGCACATCGAACGGCATTTCAGCCGGGGAGTGAATATATTGAGCAGGAACCCCGGCCAGTTCTGGCACCCACCTGCGAATATAAGCTCCATCCGGATCCCATTTTTCACCCTGAGAAGTGGGATTAAAAACCCGGAAATAAGGTGCGGCATCCGTGCCGGTCCCGGCTGTCCACTGCCAGCCGCCGTTGTTGGAGGCCGGGTCGCCGTCCACCAGGTGCTGCATAAACCACTGCTCCCCCCAACGCCAATCCACCAGCAGGTTTTTCACCAGGAAAGAAGCTGAGATCATGCGCGCCCGGTTATGCATCCAGCCTGTCTCCAGCAGCTGGCGCATGGCGGCATCCACCACCGGCAGGCCCGTCCTCCCCTGGCACCAGGCCTCAAATTCCCCTGCATTGTTGCGCCAGGGTATGAAACGCATGGCATACTGGAAGGCATCTTCAAGCACGGCAGGGAAATGGTACAGGATGGAGGAATAAAATTCACGCCAGACCAGCTCGCCAAGCCAGGTTTCTGCTGAACGTAATGCGGCTGAACCCGGTGCAAGACGCATTGCTTCCTGCGCCTGCAGCATCGCCGTGCGCACGGACAGCATACCGAAGCGAAAATAAGGAGACAGGCTGGATGTCCCGGGCTGTGCCAGGAAATTCCGGCGTTCTTCATAAGAATAGATCGGTGCTTCCTCTCCCTGCACAAAGGCCTCCAGGCGGAAAAGCGCTTCCTTCTCCCCAGGCCTGAAGGAAGAG
>CAIQIV010000760.1 GCA_903871905.1 uncultured Chloroflexota bacterium
GGCGGCGCGCTTTAGGTGACGTAAACCGGTCTTGAGCGGGCCATCCCACATTGAAGAAAGAAAGGGAGAGAAGCATGCCCACCCAATCCATTCCCCCAACCGTGTTGACCATGCGTCTCCTGTTGGCGTTGGTCTTCTTTCTGTCTCATGCGCCGACACATGTCCGCGCAGCCCCACGGATCGATGCGTCTCCCGCCAGCGCCGCCCCCCATAGTGAAGAATTGCACCTGCTCCCCGCAGCCGCCCACCCCGGCGGGAGCGTCCAGGTGTTCGGGACCGGCCTCTATCCAGGGTTTCCCCACCACCTGCGAGGCGCCTGCTTCAACCAGGGTAATGTCTTGCCGGTGACGGTCAGCCCCTCGGGCAGCATCAGCGCCACGGTGACCGTAGACCTGGACGCTGACGCTCCAGGGAGCTGCACGATAGAATTGTGGGCTGATCCTCTCACCGGAACCATCCTGGTCGCCAGCACTGAGCTGACCATCCTGCCCCGTCTATCCCTGGCGCTTGAGCCAGCCTCCGGTGCACCAGGCGCCCGCATCTCCTTCACAGTGCGCAACCTGTCCCCTGTTGAGCTGCGCCTGGATTACGGCGGGATCCCGCTGGCAGGTCCCCTCTCCCTCCCAGGGGAAACGCAGCAAGCCGCGGGGGTGGATTATACCGGCGTCTTCACCGTCCCCAACGCGCCATACCCGGTGGGGACGGCGCTCACCATCCAGGCGGTTAACCTGGTGGGGGGCAGCCCAGTTGGCCGCGCCAATGCGGCGTTCACTGCCGGCTCCCCCCCCGCTCCGGTCACCTACCAGCTCCAGGTGACCGGCATCCTCAGCCCGGCGCTAGCCGCCGGAGCGCCTTTCACCCTGACCGGGCAGATCACCCCCACCCCACCCGGCGAAGCCACCCTGGAGGCGTATTTCAAGGACGTGGAAGGCGATCTGCTTCCGGTCAGCGACCACCCGGCCAGCTTCAGCAGCGGAGGGCGCTTCTCGGTGCGCGGCCACTTGCCCAGCATGCCCCGCAGCGATGCCGCGGCATTTAATTCGCAGGCTGACCTGCTGCTGGTGATGCAGACACCGCAGGGCTCGACCAGTTATCTCGGCGCCCATCTGGACAGCCTGCCCCCGGATGCTTTCTTGGAGATCGAGGTCAGGGCCCAAGACACCGGGCTGCCCCTCGAGGGGGCTACAATATACGTGGCGGAAGATAACAGCCAGATCGACTATCACGGCGCCCTACCTAGCCGCGACTCGCAGATCGAAAAGTGGCTGGTGCAGTTTGGCTACCAGCAAGACCCGGCTTTCCATGAAATCTTCTGCTCCAAGCCGCAGGTGACCACCAATGGCTACGGAAGAGCGAATCTGGTGATGAACCCCTGGGGACCGGTCGCCAATCCGTTTAAGGAGGATGACTTTTCCCAGGGCTTCCTGTACCCGCAGCCTGCCGCCGGGGTCCATGCTTTGCAGAAACCTGCCGTAGCGGCCACCAGCGTTTCCATTTACGACGCCAGCCTGGCCCAATCCACCAATCCTGCGGCGTCCATTAACACCGCCGACCCCAACCAGTGGCTGTACTATGTGTTGGTAGTCGATGCGCAGCTCCTGGGATATGGCGAGCTGCAGTACAGCGCTAATCCTATCCCCACCTTCAAACGGATGAAATACAACCTGTACACGCATGTGTGGATGGACGAGAACAACACGCCGGTGACCCACCTTATCATTTCCTTGCCCCGGCTGCCAGCGGAATTCAACAGCTTTGGCCTCCGTGCAACCGTGACGCCCACCGTGCCCCTGGTCGGTCTGTCGCAGGTGACTGGAGCCGACCTGAGCGGCGCCAGCGCCGGGGAGCTGAAACTGGGTCTGAGCATGCGGGTATTTTTTGCCCAAAACGTGGAGGCCATCACCATCACCGAACCCACCTTCGGGTTCAAAGCTTACCCACAATTTGCGCTGGATGATAAATGCAAGAATGAGGTCAGCGCCGAGGTCGCCTTCCCCATCGATCCCAAGTCGATCAAGCCCGGTACATACAACTACAAGATAGAGCTGGCCACGAAATCCAAAGTTGCGCCGTATAAATTGTATTTCAAGCCAGTGCAGTTCGTGGACGTCCCGGCCTGGTTCAAGGACCCGATGGTGAAATTTCGCAGCGTTGCCACTTCCCATTTTACTGATCCATGGGACCAGACTGAGATAACCCGGTACACCCTCAAAGGTCTGGGGCTGGACCAGGCGGACAAGCACGCCGAAGTCGATTCCACCAGCGAGCAAGCCAATGGCCACCTGGGCGCCATCCACAATTACATTGGCGCGGATTTATGGCTGTCCCGCAATTTCGATACCCTGGGCGAAACGCAAGACTCAAAGAATGCAAACTTTACTGTAGTGGTGCTGAACGCCAACAAAGCCATCCCCATTGGCCAGCCGCCTGCCACCCATTTGACCAAGGAAGAACGCCTGGATCTGCTGGAGCGCAGCCAACCCGCCGCCCCACGCCAGCCAGATCTTAACCTGAAGATCCCCATCCACGCCGACCGCTTCGCCCTGGTGCCGCCCAACACCGTGCCCATCTTCGCCGTCTCGGTTCCGCTGGCCATCTTCCCCGGCATCCTGGATGTCACCGCCAGCCTGGCCTCCAGTTCCGAAGCTTACCTGGCTTATGACGGCTATGTGCAGATCGGCGACAACCTGGATTTTTCGATCACCGTCGACCCGGATGGCACCGAGGGCATCACCGCCAAGATCAACCTCAGCGTGCTGTTCAACGTCGCCGGTTTTGCCGAACTGGAAGTGACCGGATCAGGGCGGGCTCGCATCCCGGTGACGCTTTCTAAAAGCAGTCTGATCGACCTGGGCACAACCTGCTTCGAGACCCGCGGATCCTCTGTGGAGCGCGTGGGGGCGGTGTGCTGGCCCTGGTCCACCGACTGCCTGGTCGGCGGGGAGTATCCCCAGACGCTGTACGATATCAAGCTGCCGCAGCCGGTGAATTCCTGCACCGTGCAGGACGCTGCCCCGGCGCTGGAAGCCCGGGCTGCCGCAACTCCCCCTGTGCAGATCAGCCTGGCGACCGACGATGGCGCTCACACCATGCGCATCCAGCCGGGCGGGGACCGCACCACGTTGATCTCCAGCCAATATAACGGGCTGTCCTGGTCGGCGCCGATCTCGCTCACCACTGGCCTGGCGCCGCTCAACCCCAAACTGGCATTCTATGCTCCAAACCAGGCGCTCGCTGCATGGGCAGAATCCAGCCTGACCCCGGAACTGGCTGCCACCAGCAGCTACACCGAGGTGGCCAAATCTTACCACCTGGCTTATGCCCTGTGGGACGGCGCGCACTGGCAGGCAAAGCAGAACCTGACCACGGCTACCACCGGGGATACCCAGGTTGAGCTTGCGGCCTGCCCTGCCTGGGATCAACACTGCCCACCGGGTGGGGCGGTGGCTGCAGTTTGGGCGCATGACCGCCTGGGCTCCCCCTCCCAACAGGCATACAGCGTGGTTTCTTCGATCTTCACGGGCGGGAGCTGGAGCGCGGCAGCCCCGGCGCCGGTTCCCGCAGGGCGAGCCAATTCGACCAACGTAATGCCCAGGGCTGCCTACCTGCTGAACGGCGGGATCGAAAGGCTGCCCTTCATCGCCTGGATCAGCGACGCCGACCGCAGCCTGGTCACACTGGACGACCGGCGCCTGGCGACAGCCTGGCTGACCGCCTGCAGCGGGCCGTGCGCCGCCGAGCTGCCCTCCGGACTGCCAGCCGGGCTGATCGAGTTCTCTCTTGCCGCCAGCCCGGATGGACCGGCGCGCCTGGCGTTCACCTGGGCTGGCAGTGAGGTCTCCCTGGTGGATAACCGCCACACGCTGTACTCTGCCCGCCAGGAGTGCGCCGGGCTGACCTGCCAGTGGCAGGCGCAGGGGTTGAAAGACTCTGCTCACAGCAGGAGCATCTACGCCGAACAGCCGGTGCTCACCATCGATGCGCAGGGGCTGGGGACGATCACCTTCCGCGGCCTGGGCTTCGCCCCGCTTTCCAGCGGCCGGCAGTACAATTTCCCGGCGGAAGACGCCCTGGGCATGCTCAGCCACGAGGGGGATCTGGCACAGGCAGAGGTGGACTTTGTGCGCGACCAGGCCGGTCTGCACTACCTGTCCAATGATGCCGCGGTCAACTGGGCGGTGGCGGCAGTGTACAACCCGCTGCAAAACCAGATCGTCGCCTCAGCGCTGAAAGGTGTACCATCCGCCCGGGCGCAGGCGCTGCGGGAGAAGCTTGCCTCGCAGGCACATCGCGAGCCATTGCTGCCCACCCTGCAGGATAGCCAGACCGGGCTGGCGATCTACGCCATCGGACACCAGCCGGACTTTGCGGTGCTCACCGCCGCCAACCCGATCGCCAATCCCCTACCCACCCAGCCACTGACCGTCTCGCTGCAGGTGAGCAACCAGGGCGCAGCCTGGTCCACCAGCAGCCCAAGCCAGAGATTGAATCTGGCTGCCACCTGGGACGGCGGTTTCGGGCAGGGCAGCCTGGGCGGGACAACCAGCCTTGAAGCCCTGGAGGGCGGAGAAGTGGTCACCGTGACCATGGCACTGACCCACCCGGTGAATTTTGAAGCAGCTCACCGCCTGTTCCTTACTATCAACCCCACCCAGACCGTGAGCGAGCTGACCGCGGCAAATAACACGCTGGCGATCGACGCCGGCGGCATCCTACCGCCGCAGGATCTTTCCTTCCGCTCTGTCAAGGGCAGCCGATACATCCATCTCGATTGGCTGCCGCAGAACGACGCTCGCCTGGCCGGCTACCGCGTCTACCGCTCGCTGGACGGCATTCAATACATCCCGGTTGGCAGCACGCTGACGGATGGATTCGTGGATATGACCTCCGAGATGGATACGGTTTACTATTACACTGTCAGCAGCTACAGCACCCAGGGCTATGCATCACCCCGCAGCGCGCCGCTGATGGCATCCGCTTCAAGCTGGCTCACCTTTACCCCGATGATCCAGATCAATCGTCCATGAAACCAGAGAGAGGATCGAACATGCTCATTTCAAAGCAAACCAGCCTCCCATCAGCTCTTCGGCTGGCCCTGGCGTTGACCTTGGCCCTGGCGCAGCTCCCGCTGCCGGCGCACGCCGCCCCATCGGCAGCCGCCCGGCTGGCGCTGGCGCCTGGCAGCCTGCACCCAGGTGGGCTGCTGCATATTGAAGGGGAGAGCTTCTCCCCCACCGCAGTCTTCGGCCTGAGCGGGCACTGCCTCGGCGCAGGCATATCCGCCCTCAGCGACGGCAACGGCAGGTTCACCGTCGAGACCGAGATCCGGGCGGCAGCAGAAAGCGGCCTCTGCGAGATCCGGGCGCGTGACCAGGCCAGCCAGGTGCTGGCCAGCGCTTCGCTGCAGGTGCTGCCGGCGCAGACCCTCAGCCTGGAACCAGCCAGTGGACCTCCCGGCGCGGTGGTTACATATACCCTGCACAACCTGGAGCCGGGCAGCCTGCGCCTGGATTACGCCGGCGTGCCGCTGCTGGGGCCCATCCCACTGCCGGGAGATTCCAGCCTCGGGTCCAGCAGTACGCTGGACTATACCGGCGTATTCACCGTCCCGGCGGATCGCCCGGATCCCTTGGGGCCCTTGACCCAGGTCCAGGCGCTTAACCTGGTGGGGGGGCGGGCGGTGGGCGCCTCCCAGGCGGCCTTCCAGACCCAGGCTGCCCCGCAGCCGCCGCAGTATGCCATCACCAGCGTCGGTGTGCCCACTTATACGCTGGCCCCCGGCGCGGTGTTCACCGTCACCGGCAGGGTCAGCCCGGCGCCGGGGAACCTCACTCAGGCGGGGCAGGCCGCCGCCAGCAGCATGCAGATCTTCCCTATGTGGCAAACGAACGAGGGGAGCCTGCTGCCGGTGGGGGACAGCCCCTCCCAGATGGACGCCCAGGGCAACTTCTCCATCCGCATGCACGTCCCCGACCTGACCAGGGGCGACGCCGACACCTCCAACGGCGGCTTCCTGGTGCTTGCTCCGGTCTGGTCCATGGGGGAGCCCTACGAGGTGCAAGGCCTGCAGTCCCCGCTCTCGGTCACCGTTGCTATCCGCGCCTATGACATCACCACCACTGCCCCTATCCCCGGCGCGGTGGTCGAGATCGCCAGCGCCAGCGACTTCTACTACCAGGAGCTGTTCAGCCTGGCCAAGACCCGCTATTCGCACCAGGACCAATTGGCCCTGTGGGCGATCAAGCACCATGTGCCCGGCTTTGGCGACCTGGAGCAGGCGCCGGGATGCGTGGGCTCCACCTTCGACTGGACACCGGAGAAGATAATCCCGGAGAGCGGCGAAGCGCAGATGAGCTTCAACTTTGACCTGACGCACCTCAATCCGTGGAACGAGGAGTATTTTGAACAGACCTACCAATTCGAGAGCCAGCCGGTGGAGCAGCCAGCCAGCCTGGCTTCGGAGCAGGATGCCGCGGGTGAAGCTGGCTATTGGGAGCGGCTGATGATCATCGTCGACGCCGTGGCGGTTGGCTACGGCGAGTTCTACCAGGGTTACCCGCGCCCGGCGCTCAAGCCGGTGGATTACAACCCGGTGACCCACAAATGGCGCGACGTGGATAAGGGGCAGACAGCTTTGCTCCCGCCCTTCGAATTTTACCTGCCGCCGCTGCCACAGGCTTCAATGAACGTGGTGCTGCAGAACCCCACGACTGACCCGGATCATCTGTACGGCTTTCACCAGGTGCAAGGGGCTGAAATCAACCTGGCGGCGAAGCAGGTCACCGCCCGGGCAGCCGTCTTCCGCAGCGTTGACAGCGAAGTGCACCATGTGACCATCACCTCGCCGTTGGGGGAAACCCACGCCGCCAATAAAAAGACCAATGTGTGCGGCGGGATGCTCAACGAGTATTCCTATGACTTTTTCATCAACCCCGCCGATCTCAGCCCCGGGAAAGCCTACTTCCTGATCGAAGCCTATGACGCCCAAAGCAACCTGCTCTCCAATACCATGGCTGAACTGACCGTCTTTGACGTTCCCGCCTGGTTCAACGACCCGGGCAATACGCAGCGCAAGGCGGATAATTACACCGCGGACCTGATCCGGCTGACCGGGAAACCCTTAGATGGAACTTCAGATGCCAGTTCAAGCCAGGAACAGACGCCCAGCATGGGCGCCCAGACTAACCGCCTGAATTCATCTGTAACCTATACGAATTATCTCTACCCGGACGGCAAGATCGAAAGCCAGACCGCCGGAGAAAACCAGATCACCATCCTCAACAAGAGCGTCAAAAAGGAGATTGAGGGCAGCCAGGTTTCCCCCGTCTCCCCCTCCCGCCGCCTCCGGCTGGAGCGCTGCCTGGTCAGCGCCCCGCAGGGCGCCTTTGCCCCAGGGAATGGGGTGTACGATAAGATCGTGCTGGACGAGGAGCAGCCGTTGTTCAACAGCGGCTATATTCCGGTCTTCACCATGTACATCGCCGCCCCGTTTCTGATCGCCTATGTCGGAGTGGGTGCAGGTTTTCAGTTTGATGCCTCCTATTCGATGAGCGGCTATCTGCAGACCGACCCGCTGGAGGTGGACCTGACCGTGGCGCCCAAGGCCAACCTGACCACCGACATGTGGCTGGACGCCGGGGTGCTGGGCGGGTTGATCGCTCAGATGGAGGCCAAGACCACCGTCCTGGTAGGCGTCAAGGTACCGGTGCACCTGAAGAACATGGAAGCGCCGGAGATCAGCGGCGCCTGTTTCCGCTACTGGGGCAGCCTGTACGGGCGCTGGGGGCTGATCTGCATCCCGCTGACCGACACCTGCCTGTTTGGCAGCGAAGACACCTCGGTCTTCATGGACGGCACCTCCCCCTCGAACTGCACTTACCAGGGCCTGGCGCAGGACCCGACCCCGCTGCAATCCGCCATGGCCGAGGCGCCGCACTCCAGCCAGGAGTACTGGCAGGGCCGGGAGATTGGCCCGGCGGATGGGCAGGGCGCCGCCGGACCCACCAATATGCAGGCCTCCTTGAGCGCCTCGAACCGCGGGGCCAGCCTGCTCTACCAGCAGACCGAGCGGTCCATGGCGCTGCAGTTCTATAACGGCGCAAACTGGGGCGAAGGTCGGGTGTTCACCACCGGCCTGGGGTTGAGCAACCCGCGCATCGCCGAGCTGGGCGAAGGGCTCCAGATCCTGGCCTGGCAGGAGTCCAGCCTGGCCCAGGTTCCACCGTCAGGCACACCGATCACCGATGTGATCAAAACCTACCATATCGTCTACAGCCTGCTGGACGGCGGCGACCTGGTGACCCATGGGGAGATCACCCCCCCCACCACCGGCGACGGGCGGGTGGCGCTGGCCTCCTGCCCGTCGGACAGCCCCGGCTGCCCGGCTGGCGGCGAGGCGGCGGCGGTGTGGGTGCACGACCGGGTGGGCTCGGCGGTCAGCCAGAACTACAGCCTGTACTATTCCATCTACTCCGGCGCCAGCGGGGCGTGGAGCGCACCCCGACCGGTGATCCCAGAGGGCAGTCCAACGTTCACCGGCTCGGACACCCTGCCACAGGTGGCTTATTCAGCCGCTGCCGGGCGCTTTTTTGCCGCCTGGGTGCGGGATGCCGACCGCAGCCCGGATACCCTGGATGACCGGCGCCTGGCCACCCGCTACCTGGGAACCGATCCGTGGGGCGGGGAATACCCGGTGGAGGTGCTCACCAGCCTGCCGGCGCGCATCGCCGACTTCTCCCTGGTTCTGCTGGAGGGCGCCACCCCGGTCTTTGCCTTCACCACCGCCGAAGACTGCTACCTGGTGGATAACCGCCACCCGCTGTTCACCGCCTACCTGTCCTCCAGCAAGACCCGCCAGCCTGACGCCTGGGTCTTCCAGAAGCTGGTGGACACCCACGGGCGGGCAATCTTCGCCGAGCATCCCGTGCTCACCGTGGACGATGAGAACCAGCCCAGCCTGACCTTTCGCGGCCTGGGCTTTGCCCCCCAGACGGACGGCTTTGCCCGCTTCTACCCCGGCGATTCGCTGGGCATGCTCACCCGCACCGGCGACCTGGTGATGGCCGATCTGCAGGATCTCAATAACCCGCAGGTCGGGCTGACTTACCTGACCAACGACGGGGCGGTCAACTGGCAGCCGGCGGCCGTCTCCCTGCCCCTCCTGCACAAGACGCTGGCGGTGGCGCTGCGCGGGCCGGCCCCCCAGCTCAGCCAGCAGCAGCGCCAGCGGCTGGCGCCGGCCTTCGAGCGCGTCCACCCCCAGGTAAAAGCCGTCGCTGCCGGCAGTCCCTTTATCTTCGCCGACGTAGCCCGCCAACCGGACTTCGCCCTGGAAGCGGCAAGCCCCACCAACCAATATCCCGTGCCAGGCGACCCGTTGACCGTGACCGCCGAACTGTCCAATCGCGCCCTGGGCTGGAGCGGATCAACCACCCAGACCCTCAACCTGGTCGCCGCCTGGGACGCGCCCTATGGGTTGGGCGCCCTGGCCGGGCAGGCCAGCCTGCCCTCCCTGTTCGCCGGCCAGGGCTACCAGCTCGACCTGGCGGTTTCCCAACCGGCCGACCTGGAGCTGCCGCACACGCTGTACCTCAGCCTCAACCCCACCCAGACCATCCCCGAGCAGACCAGCCTCAACAACAGCCTGAGCCTGCAGATCGGGGGGCTGCCCGTTCCGAACACCCTGGTCGCCACACACCGCGCCGATCTGCGTTCTATCTTTTTACAGTGGGAGGGGGCGCAGGACAGCCGCATCGAGGGCTACCGGGTCTACCGTTCCCCACTCAGCGGCGACTTCATGCCGGTAGGCAGCAGCTACATCACCGGGTTCGTCGATCTGACTGCCAGCCCGGGTATCGACTACCGCTACGCTGTGACCAGCTATTCCGAGCGCGGGGTGGAGTCAGCTCTGAGCCTGCCAGCCTACTCCGCCAGCCCGATCCACGCCCTGTTTTTGCCAACGATCTGGAAGTGAAAATCAAGCCACCTCAACCGTTTCTGCTCGGTTGAGGTGGCTCACCATCTGACCGGGAATCTTGCTCAGTCCAAACGAGATATTGGGGTTAAAATCTATTTCATGAAACAGTCCATTGTTCATATCGCCCTGGTTGTGCGCGACTACGATGAGGCCATCGCCTTCTTTTGCCACAAGCTCCATTTCACCCTGGTGGAGGATACTTACCAACCCGAACAGGATAAGCGCTGGGTGCTTGTTTCCCCTCCCGGATCAACAGGAACCACCCTGTTATTAGCCCGCGCCTCAACCCCCGAACAGGAGAACTTTATCGGCCGGCAAACGGGGGGACGGGTTTTTCTGTTCCTGCACACGGATGATTTCTGGCGCGATTACCAGGATATGCTCTCCGCCGGGATCAAGTTCGTGCGATCTCCCAAGGCGGCTCCGTATGGAACGGTGGCAGTCTTTGAAGATTTATACGGCAATTTATGGGACCTTGTCGGTCCAAACCAGGCAGAGACCCCATGAGCCTGGAGGATCAATAATAGGCGGGTAGCATGGTTCATGAAACCGCCAGGAGAAGCCAGGAAATATGAGCCTCACTGAAAACCTGCTAGACTGGCTGCTGGACCCCGGCGATCCCTCGCTGCGCCTGCGCGTCCTGGTCGAGCTGCTGGGGCGCGGCGCGGACGACCCCGAGGTGCTCCAGGCGCGGCACGCCATCCCGGGCTCCCCGGCGGTTCGCAGCCTGCTGAAGAGCATGCACCCCGACGGCTACTGGACGCAGAAACACGCCCAGACCGGGGTGGTTTCCGGCGCGGGGGTGGAGTACGGCGCCTTCGCCACCACCCACTTCTGCCTGGCTTACCTGGCTGAGCTGGGCCTGGACAGCTCCCACCCCCAGGTGGCGCTGGCAGCCGAGCGCTACCTGGGGCTGCAGCAGCCGGACGGCGACTGGTGGCAGCACCTGTCCTGCCTGCAGGGGTATAACCTGCGTACGTTCATCCGGTTGGGCCTCCGCCAGGACCCGCGTCTGCAGCGCACGGTCGATCTGCTGCTGAGTTCACCGCGCCGGGATGGCGGCTGCCTGTGCGACCTGCACGAGCTGAAACGCCCACGCTCCAAAAGCTGCGTGCGCGGATCGGCGAAAGCGCTGCTGGCCCTGGCTGAGCTGCCTGAGACCTGGGACCACCCGCGCTGCCGCGAGCTGGTCGATTACTTCCTGCGCCGCGGCGGCATTTTCCGCTCCAAAAACCAGGGTGAGCTGGTCAACGATGATATGGGGCGCCTGTCTTTTCCCCTCACCTGGCGCACCAACGCCTGGGAGATCCTGCTGGGGCTGTCGAGGATGGGGTACGGGGAGGATGAGCGGCTGGCGGCAGCGTGGATGCGGCTGGAGGGCCAGGCAGACGCGGACGGGCGCTGCCGGTTGGATTGGACCCCATCCCAGTGCCCGTGGAAGGTGGGCCAGCGCGGGGCGCCCAACCCGTGGGTCACCTTCTATGTGCTGCTGGCGCAAAAATGGCGCCGGGCGGCTGTGCGCTTGGATTAATCGGCCGGGAGAGCCGCCGCGGCGCGCTCAGCCAGGGTATCCCGTTCCAGGTTCCACAGCGAGGGGAACAACAAAGCCAGCAGGTTCAGAACCGCAGAAACCGCGCCGCCCAGGATAAACACCATGCGCACCCCCAGGGTCTCCCCGATCGGCCCGGCGAGCGCCATGCCTAACGGCCCAGCGATGCCGAACACCATGCTCAGCAGGGCCAGCGTGCGCCCCTGCATCTCGTTGGGGATCACCGCCTGCAGCAGAGCAAACATGGGGGCGTTGCCCGTGGAGTAGCTGACGCCGCTGACAAACCACCAGAAGACCGCCAGGTAAAACATGCCCGGCGGCGCCAGGGCGGTCAGGGCCACCGTCCCGCAGGAGATGGCAAAGGAGATCATGATCAGCGCCACCCGGTGCAGGGGGATCTTCCACACCCCCAGCAGCAGCCCGCCCAGGATAATCCCCACCCCGGCAAAGGCTTCCATAACCGCCACCTGGCTCACCCCGCCCTGGAAATAGCCGGTGACCAGCAGGGGCGTCAGGACAAAGCAGGGCATCACGGTCAGCACCACCAGCCCGGTCAGGCTGTATAAGACGAGCAGGCCGCGGCGATGCAGGACGTAGCGAGCGCCCTCCAGCATATCGTGCAGCAGGGAGGGCTGCCCTGTATGGGCCTGCGGCTTTGGCTGCGGGATTTTAAAGAAGAACAGCGGCAGGATGCCCAACAGCGCCGTGACCAGGTCGATGGATAACGCCCCCTGCGTGGGCAGCGCGGCCAGGGCCAGGGCGCCCAGCGGGGCGGCGGCAATGGTCATCAGCCCTTCCAGCGCCTGGTTCATACCCGCCACGCGCTGCAGCCAATCGGCGGGCACCAGGTTGGCGGTGCTGGCGGCGGCTGCCGGGCGCTGGAAGGCGTGCATGATGGCGCGCACCGCCATCAGGCTGTAGATGTGCCAGAGCTGGATGCTGCCCGCGGCAAAAAGCAGGATCAACACCAGCATGCAGGCAGCGGTGATGGCATCGCTGAGAATCATGATCAGGCGGCGGCTGAAGCGGTCGGCCACCGCCCCGCCCAGCGGGCTGAACAGCGCCACGGGCAGCATGGACATCACCCCGGCGGTGGCCAGGGCGCCAGCCGATCCCGTGTGCTGGGTTACCCACCACACCAGCACAAACTGGGTCAGGGCGCTGCCGACCAGCGACACCGCCTGCCCGCCCCAGATGGCAAAAAACCTCGGTTTCCAATTCGTCAGTTCGATGGGTTGCGGGGAGGAATTCATCCCGGAATTGTAACCCCTTTCCCGGAAAGCAGGCAAAGCAGTCCTCTCTCCGGTGGGAAAGGGGACTGCTTCAAAGCGCCTGCCCTGCCAGTTCGCAGGGCAGGACTATTATGGCACGCGGTACAAACGGCGGTGCACCGGGGAGAGGGCAGTGTACAGTTCGCGGTAAGCCCCGTACATCTCGTCGTAGCGCGCGGCATAGGTTGGGTCCGGCTCAACCACGCGGCTGATCTCAATCAGCCGGTCTACTTCGTCCATGCTGGAATGCACCCCCAGGCCGACCGCCACAGTCAGCGCCGCCCCGGCTGCCCCGGCCTCCAGGTGGTTCTTGACCACGCTGACCGGCTTTCCGGTGACGGTGCTGATGATCTGCACCCACAGCGGGCTGTTGCAGCCGCCGCCGATGCCGTTGAAGCCGTTGATCTCAAAGCCCACCGCCTGCATCGCCTCGCAGATCCAGCGCAGGTGGTAAGCCACGCCTTCCATCACGGCGCGCGCCATGTGCCCCTTGGTGTGGCTCATGTTCAAACCAATAAAGGCGCCGCGGGCGTAGTGATCCAGCACCGGGGCGCGCTCCCCCGAGAGCCAGGGCAGGAAGAGCAGTTTATCCGACCCGGGGGGCGTCTGTGCGGCGATCTCACTCAGCCAGGTGTAGGTGGATTTCTCCTGCAGGGCCAGCTGGCGAGCCTCCTCCTGGCACAGGGTATCGCGAAACCACATGAGTGCGCCGCCGCCGGTCTCCATCTCACCGGCGATGATGTACTTGTGCGGGTCGATGTGGTTCAACCCCCAGAAGGGCTTGACCGGGTCATTGCGGAATTCGGAGGTGGAGACGCCGATCCAGGTGGCGGTGCCGATGCACAGGTGCACCTTGCCCTCGGCATTGGCGCCTGCCCCGGATTGCGCCACTGCCACATCCCCGGCGCAGATCACCACCGGCGTGCCGGGCAGCAGTCCGGTCTGTCTGGCTGCCTCCTCGGTCACCTCGCCCAGCACCTGGGTGCAGGGCATGGCTGGGGGCAGCTTCTCCAGCGGGATGCCCAGCGCCTGGCACACTTCCTCGGACCAGCGCTTGGTGTACGGATTGAACAGGAAGTACACCGAGGCGCCCACCCAGTCTATGGCGATCTTGCCGGTGAGCTTGAACTGGATGTACTCCTTGCAGTCCAGCAGGTAAGCGGTGCGTTGCCAGATCTCCGGGCGCCGCTCCTTGAGCCACAGGATCTTGGGGATGCTGTCCTTGGCGGTGGGGATATTTCCCGTCTGGTCAAAGATCAGTTTCGCCATGGCCGGCTCGGCCACGCGATCCGCCTGCTCCACCGAGCGCAGGTCCAGCCAGCTCAGCATGGGGGTGAGCGGGGCGCCGTGCTCGTCCACCGGCAGGGTGTTCCACATCTGGGCCGAAATCCCCACCCCCAGGATCTCCGCCGGGTCCACCCCGGCCTCCTGGATCACCTGCCTGGTGGTGGCGGCGACCGTCTGCCACAGCTCATCCGGGTCCTGCTCCACCCACTCCGGGTTGGGGTAAAAGATGCCGTAGGACTGGTAGGAGGAGTGCAGCACCTGGCCGTTCAGGTCGCACAGCACGGCCTTGTTACCGCCGGTGCCGGTGTCATGAGCAATAATGTACTTCTTGGTGGTCACTGCGTCTCCTGACCTGAGATGGACTGGATATAGGCTTTAAAGGTCTGGATAAAGAGCTGGTTCTGCTCCGGGGTGCCCACGGTGATGCGAATAAAGCCGCGCGGCATGTTGTGCCCGGACATGGGACGGATAAAGATACCCCGCTCGGTCATAGCGTCTTTCATCTCGGCGGACGACTTACCCAGGGCGCTGGCATCGATCAGCACAAAGTTGCCCTCGGAGGGGTAGGCATGCAGGCCGGGAAGGCTGTTGATCTGCTCGGTGATGTACTGGCGGCCCTCCAGGGTGTTGCGGCGCTTCATTTCCTGGTCTTCCCGGTCCTCCAGCTCAGCCAGCGCGGCAGCCATGGCCGGCAGGCTGACGTTCCAGGGGATGCGCACCCGGTTAAAGTAAGAAGCCATTGCCGGGTTGCACAGCACGTAGCCCACGCGGAAGCCCGCCAGCCCGTAGGCCTTGGAGAAGGTGCGGTTGACCAGCATGTGCGGGTACTTTTCGATCAGCCCCACCCGGCTGCATAC